>JAUWWP010000384.1 GCA_030616835.1 Deltaproteobacteria bacterium
GTAAAAATATCTGAAATTATAGGGCACCGTTAGCCTGATGGCGTTATTTTCGCAAATGGCTACACAGTCGGAGCAAGACATGCACTGAGGAAAGTCCTCCTCAAATTTCGCCTTTTTCTCCTCCAGTCTAATCGCTTTACCCGGACAGATCATAACGCACATGCCGCAGCCCTTACAGAGCTCCTCATCAATCTCAATCCTGCCGGTGGTAGCATGCCTTTCATCGTCGTAAGTCGGTATCTTCAGGAATTCCCTTAATGTTAAGTACATATTCCCTCCATTTCCTCTAATAAATGGTCTTCTTGGTGCCGTCTACATACCAGTCAATCTCCTGGGTCTCCCTCGAGACAATGCCATCCGGGTTTCCCTTAGGATACCCGAGGGCAATTCCCTCTATTAGCTCATAGGGATACTCGATGCCCAGCCTTTTTTTCCATTTTCTGCCGTAATTTAATGGCTTAACAAACCCAATCCAGCAGGTGCCCAGCCCGAGGCTGTGGGCGGCCAGCACCATGTTCTGACCCGCGATCCCGCAATCCACATCCGGGCTGCTCGCTCCCCGTTTGTCCTTAAGGATAAGGATGACCGTGGGTGCGCCGTGAAATAGAGTTAGTTTGTCCTCAGCAATCAGCATGATAGCCCCAAAGGGAATCGGGTGCAGCTCGTTTTTCCTTAAGCGGATAAACAGTTTGGTAATAGGCAAGAGGAACCTCCTCCTGCCACTGTAATCGAGCAAGAATTTGAAGATCTTACACGACCTTCGCACATCCTCGGTCATTTCGTCGAGCATCTGCTTATCCTGGATAACGATAAACTTCCAGGGTTGGCAATTCCCTGCCGAGGGAGCGAATCTGCCGGCCTCCAGTATCCGGCGCACAAGGCTCTCCGGAACCTGTTTTGACTGGTAGGCTCTGATGCTGCGCCTTTTTAAGATAACCTCTTCCACCGGGTTCCAATCCATACCTTCACTATATAACTCTTTTTCTGCCATTCTTAATCCTCCATCTTTTTTTAGGGAATAGCAAGGAGTAGCAAGGAATAGAAGGGAATAGCAGGGGTTTAAGCCCTTGAATCCTCGAATCCTTGACCCCTTGAATCCTATCTATTGATATTTGGATTTAATTGTTTACCCACAACAATTCGTATGAGCCATTTTTTAAATTTAATCCCTTAGCCGCGGATCCAGGGCATCCCTGATCCCTTCACCGAGCAGATTGTAGCCGAGGACCGTGATCAGGATGGCCAGGCCCGGGTAGAGGGAAAGCCACCAGGCAATATCGATATTGTCCTTACCCGCAGTCAGCATGTTTCCCCAGCTCGGGGTGGGGGGCTGAACCCCTATTCCCAGGAAGCTCAGGGCAGATTCGGTAAGGATGGCGGCGGCAACTCCCAGGATTGCGGAGACCAGGACGGGGGAGAGGGCATTGGGAAGGAGATGGCGGAAGATTATCCGCAGGTCTCCGGCCCCCTGGGAGCGGGCAGCCAGAATGAACTCCCGCTCCTTAAGGGAAAGGATCTCCGCCCGGATCAGGCGGGCCACTCCCATCCAGCCAAAAACCCCGATGACGATCATAATTGCCCAGATACTGGGGCTGACGAAGGCAATGACTGCCAGGATCAGAAAAAAAGTAGGAAAACAGAGCATGATGTCAACAAAGCGCATGATAACACTTTCGATCCATCCTCCGTAATATCCGGCCAGGGAGCCCAGAAAAACCCCGATTATGGAAAGGATCCCAACGGCAACAAAACCTACCGCCAGGGAGATCCGGGAGCCCAAGATCATTCTACTCAGGACATCCCGCCCCAGTTGGTCGGTTCCTAATGGGTGCTCCCTACTCGGTGCCTCCAGGATCCGGGTGACATCAATCTCTCCGGGATCGTATGGAGAGAGCCAGGGGGCAAGAATGGCAGTCAGGGCTAAAAATAAAACAATCACACCTCCCAGAAGGGCAAGCTTATTCCTGCTGAGCCTTATCCAGAATATGCTTTTTTCTGCTGGTTCTTTCATAATTCAAACTCAACTCTGCCTACCCTCCAACCTAATTCGGGGATCAACTACGCCGTAAGATAGATCAGCCAAAAGATTTCCGAACAGGGTAAGGATGGCTCCGAGAACTAAGATCCCCATAATTACCGGGTAATCCCGGGACATAACGCTCAGGTAGAAGAGCTGACCCATCCCGGGGATGGCAAAGATAGTCTCAAAGATCACGCTTCCCCCAATCAGCCCAGGGACCGAAAGCCCCAGGATGGTTATCACCGGGAGAAGGGCATTACGCAGGGCATGCTTGTAAACCACCCTATTCTCGGAAAGGCCCTTGGCCTTGGCAGTCATGATGTAGTCCTGACGGATCACCTCGAGCATATTCGACCGGGTGTAGCGAGAGAAGCCGGCCAGGCCGCCGAAGGCCGCAACGAAGACCGGAAGGATTAGATGCTTTGCTCGGTCAGTTAGCATCCCCAGAAGAGTAAGGTTTTCATAGTCCAGGGATTTTAGCCCGGAGATAGGTAGCCACCCAAGGTTAACCCCGAAGAGGATCATTAAAAGCAGTGCCAGCCAGAAAGTGGGTATGGCAAAGCCGATAAATACAAAGACCGTAGTGAACTTGTCGAAAAAGGAGTACTGATGGGTAGCTGAAAGAACCCCGATGGGAATGGCAATACAGATGATTAAGAGCATCGAAAGGACGTTTAGTCCAATAGTTATGGGCAGTCTTTCGGCGATCTTATTGATAACCATGCGATTGTCCTGGGAGAAGGATCTGCCAAAGTCCAGCCGGAGGAGGCGCCACAACCAGTCCAGGTACTGTCGGTAAAGGGGCTTGTCCAGGCCGTAATAGGCCCGCAGACGCTCCCAGGCCTCCACGGTGACCTTGGGGTTCAACTGGGTCTGGAGATCGGTTGGCTCTCCGGGAGCGAGATGGATCACCACAAAGGTGATAATAGTAATCCCCAGGAGCAGGGGGATCATCTGGAGCAATCTTTTGAAGAGATATTGAAGCAAGTTAAAACCTTGGTACTGAATCTATTTTAGTTGTAGTTCCAGCTATATCGACTCATCCCGGATTATTGTGGGTAAACATAAATCCAAATGTGAATAAATAGGATTCAAGGGTTTTACTCCCTGCCATTCCCTGCTATTCCTTGTACTCCCCGATGGACATCGGGGCAAGCCCCTGCTATTCCCTGAAGTAAATTAATTTGACATTTCTTATTTAGTATACTTCTGCAGATGCTTGGGGACATACCACTTGATGAAGTTGTAGCCAATGCCAGCCGGGGCAGGCTTGATCCCCTTGA
>JAUWWP010000467.1 GCA_030616835.1 Deltaproteobacteria bacterium
ATTATCATAGGAATAAGTTCCGGCCAGGCTGCACGAGCCACCAGCCGCAGAAGTTACTGTCACAATTGCATAATCCCCACCTGGAGCACTGACCAAGATAGAGGTATCGTTCCAGGAAATAACGGTTGCCGGGATTGCGGATACTGATATCCCCATAGTAACGGTTACCTCTAACCAGGGGCACAATATGTCTTTCCCTGTTATCGGAGGCAGTTGGTCGGCGGACCTGATTGGAGTTAATGAACCTTCCGTAATAATTACTGTCGAAGGAACTGATGACTGTGGCAATGTCGTGAGCGATTTGGTTATGGTGTTCGTGATACCGGAGGTTAGTGGCTGCAACATCAGCAGCATTGGACCTACTATAGGATGTCCCGGGATTGCGGTAACCATCGATGGTAGCAACTTTGGGGGCGATATGGGTTATTTGACCCTTGATGGAGGCACGATGCCGGCTAGTACCTGGAGCAATACCTCTATCCAGTTCACTGCTCCGGGCGGGGATTACTCAAATGTGACAGTAACACCCCCAGTGGGTGACCAGTGCACCCTATCCGGAACTTATTCCTATGATAATGAGGCACCGACCGGATTAGCGGCTATTCCGGCAGGGGGTAGTTACTGTGCGACCCCGGTTACGGTTAGCCTAAGTGCGAGTGAGGGGATGATCTATTATACCCTTGATGGGAGTGGGCCCACTACTGGGAGTTTGGTTTATACGGACCCGCTTGAGATTAGTGGGGATACTACTCTGAAGTTTACGGCGGTGGATGCCTGTGGCAACCAGGCAGACACAGTGACCGAGGTCTATGATATTAAAATTCCGCAGGGGGAGTTAGAATACATGATCATCACGGCCGACGGGCTTGCGGCCGAGGCCGAAGCGATCCGCGCTTACCGACAGAGCACATGCTATGTCACCGGGCTCTTCACGATGTCCGACATCCTTGCCGAGATGGTAGGTGAGGATATTGAGGAAGAGCTGAAGGCGTTAATTAGCTCCGTGTACGAGGAGCGGAACCCGGAGCGCCCGTTTTTCGTACTTCTCGTTGGTGACGCCGAGGAGTTTCCGTCGATGGACCCGGAACTGATCCCCGCACCGATGGTCGATATCGCGGGCGGAACGGTCATAAGCGACAACTGGTACACCGACATTGATGACGATGGCATCCCGGATCTGGCTATCGGCAGACTGCCCTTCCGGGAGAGCGCCGAGGTGGCGCTTTACCTTGAGAAGCTCAAAGCCTACGAGGGCACCTACCTGCCGGGCGAGTGGAACCGCCGACTCTCATTCTTCGCCGGGGACCCAGGCTTCGGCGAGCCTCTTGACTCCATGATCGAGTCGATGGCGATCCAGATCCTCGATCGCCTTCCTTACACCTACAATCTGAACATGACATACGGTAACGAGAATTCCGATTATTTCTATGTGCCCGAGGAGTTCAGCGACAAGGTATACGAGCGGTTCAACGAGGGGGCCCTGGCCATGACCTTTATCGGCCACGGAAGCGTGGATGGCTTGTGGCCAGGTGGGATGGGATATCCGATCCTGGATACGGCCAACCTCAGCGCCTTGAATCCGGTAGGTAGGGCGCCGATCTTAACCATAATCGCTTGCCTCACCGGCGCCTTTACCTCCCCCACTGACTCCCTGAGTGAAATGATCCTGGGCGGCGACAACGGTATTGTCGCCGTATTCTCCTCTACCGAGATATCGGACCCGTTAGTTAATGCGATTGTCGCCATGGAGGTGGAGGCGGCTGTCTTCGGGGCGCAGCCGGAGACCCTCGGCGAGGGCCTGATGGCGGCAAAGGACGGCATTGTGAACCGCGAGGGGGACGATTTGCGCGACTCGATCCTCGAATGGCTCGTAACCCTGTATGGGGTGACCGAGCAGCAGATCGTCGAAATGCTCATAGAGCATGTTCACATGTACACCCTCTTCGGGGATCCGGCGCTTGTCATTGCTTTCCCGCGCGGCAAGATTCTTCTGACCCTCAACGGGCAGGAGTACCACGCCGGCGAGACGGTCTTCGTTGACGGTGAGGTTGACAGTGTTACCGACGGACAGGCGATCGTGAGCCTCGAGGTAGCCCGGCCGGTTCTGGCGTATCCCATCGAGGGGCTTGACTGGAGCGATCCGAACGTGAATGATACGATCCGGACGAACTACGAGAACGCGAACAACAAAGTGCTTGATTCCGTCGAAGTTGAAGTCATCTCGGGCACCTTCACCGCATCGTTAGCCCTGCCGGCAGAGCTCGAGCCGGATACCTACCACATCAAGGCCTACGCATACTTAACCGATGGTTTCGAGTTAGAATGGGCACTCAATGCGTTCAATCTGCCAACTCGCGCGAATATCGATGCTGTCGGCTGCACGACGCTCGACCTGATACCCTGAGCCCTTCGCGAGCCCACTTCACCGTAGTAGCTACGAAGGCTGAACGGCTGGCTAATTTCCTGAGCTCTTCGAGATGCTTCGCTCCTCAGGACAGGGCTCAGGACAGGCAAGGGGGAGGGAAGATCCTTTTTCAACAGCCCCTCGG
>JAUWWP010000511.1 GCA_030616835.1 Deltaproteobacteria bacterium
ATTCTAAATTCAAATATCAAATGTTCAAAACCTTCTCCCTCACCCTGTTCCTCCTCCGCTAAAGCTACGGAGGACAGGCCTTCTCCCCCAGGGGATTGAAGTAAGAGGTTCTTTGTTTTGAGTTTTGTATTTTGGGCTTTGATCATTTGAAATTATTTAGGATTTGGTGCTTAGTGCTTAGGATTTATCCATCTGCTTGTATATGCAACACGACCCTATGCACAATTATTTTTGTCGCTCTATATAAATCGCATTTGCCCCTATCTTAAATTCACAATTCGATCAAGGCGGAACATTCTTTCATCCTGACGCAGATGACAATAAGCTACAAGATACAGATAATCGTTATAGGCAACGATCTCTTTGGGCTCAATCCTCCTCTCGGTTACATCTCCCCCTCGGGAAACATACCGGAGCCAGACATCTTTCTTCAGTTGAATGGCCTCTTCTAAAATTGGAGGCAGTGCTACCGGTCCTCTTTGTCGCGGAGGCTGGCGGCGAGCCCCTTGCAGGGCAAGAATCTGCCCAAGGCGGGTAATCCCCTGTTCGGCAAAATCATCCAAGAAATGGGATAGCACTGCTCTGGTGATGTGCACATCGGCCATAGCCCGGTGTTCAATATCCATACTAATGCTCAGATATCTGGCGATATTGCCTAAGCTCTTAGATGGAAAATCATAGTACCTCCGGGCAAGCCTCAGGGTATCTATGACTGGACTGTCCACCATCTTAATGTGTAGTAGCTCCAATTCCTTTGAGAGGAATCCTAAATCAAAAGGCGCATTGTGGCAGATAATCACTGCCCCCTCGAGGAGCTCAAGAACCTGAGGAACTACCGCTTCAAAGAGCGGAGCCTCCCTGACCATTCTATCCGTGATTCCATTGACAAAACTGGCCCCGGGAGAGATGGGTCGTTGAGGGTTGACCAGGCTCTCAAAGGATTCTGTCTCCCCTCCACAGGAGCGAAGCACTGCCACCTCGCAGATCCTGTCCCCGTACCGGGGAACCAGGCCGGTGGTCTCCACATCAAAGAAACTAAGGGAGCCCTTCTCTATCAATTCATCTATTCCTTCATCCACCCGGGCGCCCTTCTTTTTCCGCATCATAGGTATCTTCGGTCACCCCTTCCTTTTCCAGCAGCTTTTTAATAACCCTCTCAGTCTCGGTCTTGGGGAGTGAATCAACTATGCGGATATAACGGGGAATCGCAAATTTGGCCAGCTTATCCTGAAGAAACTCAATGAGTTCTTTCGCCTCAACCTTCTTCCCTTCCAGCGGCACAATCGAAGCCATAATATCATCCTCGGCCAGCTCGGAAGGAACTGCATAAACCGCGCATTCAACTATATTCGGATGTTTAAGAATCGCATGTTCCACCTCATAAGCGGATACATTATCCCCTCTCCTTCGCATTGACTCCGTGGTTCGCCCGACGAAATAAAGGTTTCCCCTGCGGTCCTTATACATCAGATCCCCGGTACGGAGCCAGCCATCCTTTAGCTTCTCGCTGGTTGATTTCTCATCACGATAATACTCCACCGTGCTCTCTTCTTTCTTCTTTCCCACCCAGCAGACGAGCTCCCCGGGCTGGCCCTGAGGGACATCCTGCATGTCTTCATCTACCAGCCGGTATTTTCCGAACAGCGGCTTTCCTATCGAGCCCACCGGGGCGTTACCGAGATTCATCGTAATAAACCCTCCCCCATCTATGGCCCCATAGCCTTCATGGAGCTTTACCCCGAATCTCTTCTCGAACCTCTCCCACATATCGGCCGGACAGGCGGCGGACATTACATGTCTAACCCTGTTCTGGCTGTCTTCCGGGCGCTCGGGCTGCTTGAGTAAGATGGGGATTATGGCCCCAATGGTATTGAAGACTGTGACATTGTACCTTCTGACCTCATCCCAGAACTTCGAGGCACTAAAACGCTCACCCAGGGCCACCTGGGCCTCCGCCGCCATTGCGGTGGTAACGGTAAGGGTAAGGGCATTAGCGTGAAAGAGCGGGAGACAGGTATAATAGATGTCACTTCTCCTTAATGAAGCACCTGCCAGCATGCCCAGGGCCTTTATCCCGGTCCTCGCATAGCGAGTTACTACCCCCTTGGGCCGACCGGTAGTTCCCGAGGTATAGAGAATCGTGTAGGGATCATCCGGACGGTATTTCACCTCCGGCCTCCGGGTATCCGTGC
>JAUWWP010000554.1 GCA_030616835.1 Deltaproteobacteria bacterium
CCCCATGTATTTCGGCGGCGGGATTACCAACGAATGCCCCTTCGGCTCTTGCTCTTTCGAGATGACCAACTGCATTATGTGGAGAAATAGGCCTTGGGAAATAGATGACGGCGGCTCCTCATCAACCGTAACCTACAGCGATATCCTGGGAGGCTATTTCGGCGAGGGCAATATTGATGATGATCCGCTGTTTGTCAATGTTCCTGCCTTTTGGGACAGTACTATTGCAGATGGAACAACCACTACTATCGAGGTAGACAACAATGTCACTTACTTCGTGGGTGATGTCATCGAGATTGAGGACGATGGCGTGGCACGCACCGTGTCATCGGTAATCGGTACAACCGTGACTTTCAGCCCGGCACTGCCTTCCAACTCAACATGGAGGATGCTTGTCGAAAACTGGCGTTCCGGCGCGACGGATCTGGATGAAGACTTCCATTTAAGTCAACCTCCCGATCAGGGTTCCACAAGCCCATGCGTTGATGCCGGCAGCGATACCGCAGAGAACCTCGGTATGGACGATAAAACCACCTCTACTAATGGTGACTTAGATACCGGCATAGTGGATATGGGATACCATTATGAGCCGTAAAGAGGCATAAAAGGGAACAGGCTACTTTTCCTCATCTAACCAAAAAGTAGCCTGCCCCTTTTCTTTTTTCTTTCCCTCCGAGCCTTCCCGAGAAGTCATTATCCAGGAGCTTTTACCAAAACAGTTGGAAACTCGGCTCTATCGGGCATTCCTGGAATCAACGGCCAGTGAATATGGGGCCCGGATGGTCGCAATGGAATCGGCTACCAATAACGCTAACGAGATGATCGACAATTTAACTCTGGATTCAAACCGAGCCCGTCAGGAAGCGATTACCAAGGAGCTGTTGGATATTATCGGTGGAGCCGAGGCCCTGAGAGGCTGAGCGATCCTTTTCCGACTTTTGCTTACCCTGGTTTACTCCCATCTTTTCATTCCTTAATTACTTTTTACCGGGAGATCCCGAACCTCCGACACTGCGACAATATCGCTCCCTACTTTATCCGAATCTCCTTAGCGGGGCTGGAAAGCCCCGCCTATCCACTGAGTAAGATATGGCATGGGTGGTAGGAGAAGAAAATAAATATTTTTAGTTAAGTTTTCCTTGACAGGGGGTAGGAGAAAATTATAATCTCCTTAAGTTATTTTTAGGAGGAACTTTTTGAGAGCCTTTATTGTCTTTCTTGCTACTGGAGGCTATGCAGGTTATTCTCCACTAATTCCCGGAACATTCGGAAGCTTGGTAGGGGTGGGGATATATGGAGTTCTATGGGGCTTATTGAGGTGGAGGGTGGTTCCGCCCCTGCGCTTCCTTCCTATTTCTATCTACCTTTTGAGCTTGCTCGCCCTATTTTTTTTGGCAAGCTGGTTAGCAGCAGAGGCAGAGAAGATCTTTGAGCAAAAGGACTGCCCGAAGATTGTTATTGATGAGATCGTAGGATTTCTGGTAACGATGTCATTTCTTCCCCCTAAAATTGGGTATATTATCTTAGGGTTCATCCTTTTCCGCTGCTTTGATATTATTAAGCCCTTTCCTGTCGGCACTTTCGAGAGGAAGCTCAGGGGAGGGTATGCAGTAGTAGCCGATGATATAATGGCCGGGGTTTATGCCAATATAGTCCTACAAGTACTCC
>JAUWWP010000426.1 GCA_030616835.1 Deltaproteobacteria bacterium
ATGATGCCCTGCGCAAAAAGGGGATCTCCGGGCCATTCCCCGGGGCTACTAATGAATGGAAACTCAATACCTACGGCTTAAGCTGGGATCAGATAAAATACTTAAGTGAGGCCTTTCTGGAGATTGCCGAGGAGAACAAAATTAGAGTAGGCTAAGCAGGGGAACAGGGATGAGACTGCTTCTAATCCACGCAGATAAATTCAGTTATCAGGTGACCGAAAGGGTAGCGGAGCTTAAGGGGGCAGCCTCTCTTCCTGAGAGTGAGCAGGGGGCAACGCTCCAGGACTGCCTGGTTGTCTTCATTGCGGTAGAGAAGGAGGACGAACAGGATCTAGGCATGGTGGTGGATAGGGCAGCCGGAGAGGTGAGAAAGCTCGCGAAGGAGCTGGCAGTCCGGAGGATTTTACTTTATCCTTACGCTCACCTTGCCCCGGCTCTGTCCTCACCTTCAGCGGCTATTGAGGCACTGCAAAGGACTGCAGCCTCCCTGGAGGGCTATGAGGTAACTGCGGCTGCTTTCGGTTGGTATAAGTCCTTTAACCTTATCTGCAAAGGGCATCCCCGAAGCGAGTCTTTCCGGGAGATCTCCGCAACCGAAGCCCGAATAGAAGAAAAAGGGGTCAGGGGAAAGGAGCACCCGGTGTGCCGAATGAGCCAGAGATTGAGAGAGATATTTTTGGCTCAAGGCCTGGATGAGATGATAAATCCAGCTATCATTAATGAAGAAGATGTGTACAAGCAGTATGGACCGGAGGCACCCCTGATCCTGGATCGGGTCTTTTACTTAGCCAGTCTGGTTAGGCCAGATATTGGGATTAGTGACAGTCAGCTCAAAAGGATAAATCAGATTGTCCCTGATTTCTCGGGAAAAGAAAGGCTCCAGGAGGTATTCAGGGATTATAAGAAGGGAGAGATTGAGGGGGATGATCTGATTGCGAAGATGGTTGAACGCCTAAAGATCCAGGAGGATCAGGCATTCAGGATAATTGATGAGGTCTTTCCTGAGTTCAAGGATCTAAAGCCCGAGCCCACCCGCAAAACCCTGCGCTCCCATATGACCTCCCTCTGGTTTCCGGTACTGGCCAAGGTTCAGCAGCGGGGGATACTTCCGGCAAGACTGTTCTCAATCGGTTCACGGTTCCGCAGGGAACAAAGAGAGGATGCTAAGCATCTTTTCGAAAGCACCGCTGCCTCGGTGGTGATTATGGATAAAGGGTTTTCCATGAAGGATGGGGAGAAGCTTACCCGGAAGATCCTGGGGGAGCTGGGGATCAAGGGGGTTAAGTTCAAGCTCAAGAAGATTACCAGCAATTATTATCAGGCCGGCACTGATACTGAGGTATTTGTGGCCCTTGGGGGGGCAGAGCTCGAGGTGGCCAATCTTGGCTTTTATTCTCCCGTTTCCTTAGCAAATTATGGTATCTCCGAGCCGGTTTTTAATTTAGGATTTGGGGTGGAGAGACTGGTAATGCTTTTCGAAAATGCCAGCGACATACGAACATTAGTGTATCCCCAGCTCTATGAGGAGTTAGTATTCAGTGACGCCGAGGTTGCTTCGCTGCTGAAAGCGGAGAAGGAGCCTTCCTCCCCGGAGGGAAAAGAGATCGTTGAGCTTCTCATCCGCTCGGCCCGAGAGAACCGGGACAAGATCGGTCCCCTTAAGGTGCTGGTTTATGAGGGGAAGCTTCTGGGAGCCCAGGTCAGGGTATACCTTTATAACTGGGATGAAGGCAAGCCGTTACTTAGCTTTGCGGCTCTGAACGAGATATATATTCACCAGGGAAATATCTACGGACTGCCTCCGCAGAGTGATGGTCTAACCGGAGAAACCCTGGAGGCATTTACCAGTGGGACCAAGACCAGACTGGAGTTTCTCCGATTAATCATGGAGGGCTCGGTAGCTGATCTCGAGGTGGCGGTAAAGAACGGTACACTAAAGTTCGACATCCAATATAAGCTGATAAAAAGACCTGCTCAGATAAATCTTCATATTCCGGAAAAGGTTCATGATTACATTGTTGGTTGTCATAAAAAGATAAGGATTGGGGGGCCTCTGTTTTTCGGGGTGAAAGCGGAAATAATGACCAAACTGCCAAAGGCGGATTGTAAATTGTAAATTGAAAAATGCAAATTGCAAATGATTGAATTGGGATTTGGTCCGCTGGCGGATCGGATATTCACTTCAGGACTTTATTCTAAGTTATGGCAAGAACTAAACAATTAGATCTAAAGGGTAAGACCGTTTTGGTAACCGCGGGACCCACCCAGGAGCCTCTCGATCCGATCAGGTTTATCAGCAATCGCTCAACCGGGAAGATGGGATATGCTATCGCTCAGGCCGCGCTAAATTGCGGGGCGAAGGTAATTTTGATCTCCGGACCTACCCAGCTTCCATCTCCTCGAGGGGTTCACTTGATTAAGGTAATTACCGCCCGGGAGCTCTATCAGGCAGCCCTCAAGCATTTTCAAAAGGCTGATGTAGTTATCTCTGCCGCCGCGGTGGCTGATTATCGTCCGGAGCACTGTGCTGCCCAAAAGATAAAAAAGGAGGATAAGAAGGCCTTAACTATTCGTCTGGTAAGAAATCCGGATATATTGGGAGAATTGGGTAAAATGAAAGGGGAGAAAATCCTGGTTGGTTTTGCCGCGGAAACCGGTCAGGTGATTGCTAATGCCAGGAAAAAGCTTAAAAGTAAGAATCTGGATCTCATCGTTGCTAATGATGTTACCCGGAAAGACTCGGGTTTTGCAGTGGATACGAATGTAGTAAGCATTATCTCGGAAGACGGTGAGGTTGTATCTTTTCCCAAGCTTTCTAAAGCACGAGTTGGGGAGAGGGTGCTCAGGGAAGTAATTAAAATAATCAAAAAACGCAC
>JAUWWP010000456.1 GCA_030616835.1 Deltaproteobacteria bacterium
AGGCTCCCAGAACCATATTTATCGCAGCAATTTCGCTCTCGGCCTGAATAAAAACCCCTCCTTTTACCTCGGGCATATGAGCAGCCATATATTCGGTCAGTTCATTCTGAGGGGTAATCGGGTAACCAAAATAGCACCGGCAGCCTGCCCTGATTGCTGCTTCTCCGGCTGTATGATTTCCGCTCATTAATAGCTTACCCACGATAGACCTCGATTGCTACCTCCGGGCAGATTATTGCACAGAGTGCACATCCAGTGCATTTATCCTTTGCCTTGAGGACTGCAGGAAAATAACCTTTGAGATTTAATTTCTTTGAGGTGGCGATTATTTTTTTAGAACACCAGTTTATACACAGTCCACACTGTTTGCAAAGCTCCTCGTCGATGTTAATCTTCCCTTTCAAAATAAATTCCCTCTCCGGCCCGATAAATCTATTCTAACTAACATATTGTATAAACTACTATATTATTGTTTGATTGTCAAATACTCAGGAGTTCTATGTTACGTAAAGATCAAAAGTGGATATACGGGAAAGATCAAAAGGAAGAGATTGGGTGTGCAAACTGAAAATAAATTTACGGCCAGGGAATACTAATACAGTATTCCCTGGCCTGCTCTTGGAGGGTAAAATGAGCAAAAGAACTCTTTATACTTCAACAGAAATGAGCAAAAGAGCTCTCTGTCTTAATAGACAGAAAGGAGTAATAATAGTTCACATTAATCCAGATTATGCGTGAACATCTGAATTAGTGTAAAAATCAAAAATTAAATATTAAAATTACATATTAAAACTTAAAATTTTCTTTTCTTATTTTTAAACTTTGATTTGTCATTTTGCATTTTGATTTTTAATTTTTGATATTATAGTAACTTGTTCTGAGCCTGTCGAAGGAATTAAACTCCTACATTAACACTATTTGGGATTGGGTTTAGCTAATGTAGGGTACTCCCAGAGTCATCGGAATCGTCTTCCCGGTTAATTACCCGGAACTTGCTTCGGAGTTTCCTCAGTTTACTCTGATAATAATACTGGCGGAGGCCGGAGAGAAGGGAATAGTATCGGAGATAAACAAATCCAAACAGCATTCCTCCCAGGTGAGCCAGGTGAGCAATATTATCGGAGGGACCCGACAAGGAGGCATAAAGCTCAATCGCTCCAAAAATCAGGACAAAATGCTTGGCCTTAATCGGGAATAAAAAGTAGAGATAAATCCGCCGATTGGGAAAGATAAGCCCGTAGGCCAGCAGTATCCCGTAGACTATACCGGATGCCCCAATGGTGGGGATACCCAGATTGGGAGAAACTATAACGGTAGATATACCCGCACCAATACCAGTAACCAGAGCATACTTTACAAACACCCGGGCCCCCCAGTACCTCTCCAGCTCACAGCCGAACATCCAGAGAGCAAACATATTGAATAAAAGATGAAAAAAACCCCCATGGAGAAAAGCATAGGTAAAGAGCTGCCAGACGAAGAATTTTTTCCAGACCAGAACCGGGATCAGGCCGAAGATCACATTTATCTCGGGGCGGCCGGTAATTAGTTGAGAAATCATTTGAAGCAGGAAAACGACCACACAACTGATGATAATAATTTTTACTGCCCGGGTTAAAGGACCTCCGAAGCTGATCTGGGGCCTCTGGTAATAGTAGCTCATAGCTGCAAGTTAGCACAGATCTGATAATACTGTCAAACCGAAGCTAACTCGGGAGTGAAGGTGAAGAGAGGATTCGAGGATTTAAAGAGTCAAGGATTCCAATATAAGTCTACTTCGCCGTAGTGGCTACGAAGGCTGAATGTCAAATGTCAAAGCTCAAAGTTCAAATAAAATCCAAAGTCCAAATGACAAATATTGGTGTACTTGTGCACTAGCGCAACGGTTAAATTTGACATTTATTCATTTGTCATTCATTTGACATTTTGATTTTGACATTTGAACTTTTTCCCCTTGAACCCTCGAATCCTTGAACTCTTTCGAGTAATTCGGATGTTCACGCATAATCTGGGTTTGTCTAACAGGTATTCTTTAGGGAACTTCCTTTATAACCAGTTTTTTCAGGATTATCGGCTCAAGAGGCTTATCCCGCTTGTCCCTTTCTACTTTAGTCATGGAGTCAACAACATCCTGCCCTTCTATCACCTGCCCAAAGATGGTATGGCGACCGTTGAGATGGGGAGTGGGGACCACGGTGATGAAGAACTGCGAGCCGTTTGTGTCAGGGCCGGAGTTTGCCATCGCTAATCTTCCCGGGCGATCGAAGGTAAGGTCTTCCACGATCTCATCTTCAAATCGATAACCGGGTCCACCAGTCCCCACTCCCAGAGGATCCCCTCCCTGGATCATGAACTTGGGAATGACCCGGTGAAAAATTGTTCCGTCATATAAAGGAACCTTTACTTTTTCTTTGGTGCGCGGATCGACCCATTCCTTGGTACCTTTAGCAAGACCGACAAAATTTTCCACTGTCTTAGGAGCCTGTTTTGGATAAAGGACACAGGTGATGTTACCTTTGCTGGTTTCAAAAACCGCATGAATTTTTTCTGGCATTTTTGTTTTCTCTCCCTTCCCCGGCATTGTTGCTCTTTCTACCTTTTCCGGCATCTTTGTCTTCTCTACCTTTTCCGG
>JAUWWP010000145.1 GCA_030616835.1 Deltaproteobacteria bacterium
CCTGCCTTGGCAATACCGCCAATCATCAGCATGAAACAAAAAGCTAAGACCATCGTAACGTAGTTTAACTTCATGTTTTCACCTCCTTTATTTTTTAAATTTTTGGGAAATAGGCCCAGCGCCCGGTTTATCTTCAATTTAATCTGCGGCATCATTTGCTACCACCAAAATGTCCCATGTCAAGGGCTGACCCCGTCCCCTTTCCTCAATAAAGAACTTACTTTCCTCCAACAAGCTCTCAACTGCATCACGGTGATCAGGATGGTCGGAGAACGATTTGATGCGGGCCAGGTTGGCCGCCAAGCCACCTAATCGAACAGGGAACTCATCACGCAGGTATCGATCTCGGATAGCTGTCCAATCTTTCATACACCCCCCAGCAAATGCTGCACTATCTCGGCGACTCGATCGCAAATAGATTATAGATTTTAGATACCAGTTACAAATGACAAAATCATTATACCTCAGGAAATAGCCGGGATTTGGATCATGAATTCTGATTGTTTCCCCCTCCCCTTTACCCCGAATTCCAAAGCTCCAATTTCAAACAAAATCCTAAGCACTAAATTCTAAATCCTAAATAATATCAAATGACCAAAATCCCAAACTCAAAACAAAATCAAAAGTTAAAATATCTAAATCCTTCGACTTCGCTCAGGACAGGTCCTACTTCGCTAAAGCTACGAAGGACTGGGGGAAATTAGTGGGTTGCCATGTGTCATAGTAAATCTTTGCATTTATACACCGATACTTTTATTGGGATCTGAAAAGAAATCTTGAATAGTTATATGCTTTATATTCTTTACCTTATTCCGTCTTGTCCGTTCCTTCGATTCAATAGCCTCCGGAGGTAAAATAATTACCTTTTCTGCTTGCTTATAACGTCTGGCGAATAAATCCAATGCTGCCGAAGATTTTTGGGGTGCCCCCGATTTCACTTCAATAGCAATTAACCTCTGTCCGATTTGTACTATATAATCAACTTCATAATTTCTATCTCTCCAATAGAAAAGCTCTCCACCAAGCTCCTGGAGTATGGGATAAAGCTTAGCGCCGACTGCATTTTCAACCATCCTTCCCCAAGTTGTTTTATCCTTAAAGGTAGTCTTAAACCCGCGACCTGTTGTGGCCGAGATCAAAGCATTATCTAACACCAGTATTTTGGGCATAGAACCTCTTTGTCTAATTTTGCTCCCACTGTATTTTTCCAGGGGCGCGAGAATAAAGGCATTCAACAACAATCTAATATAGGATGCTATTGTAGTTGTATTCCCCGCATCTTGCAGTTGTCCCATCATTTTCTGATAACTCACGATTTCCGCCGGGTGAGCAAGGCAAAGTCCAAAAACCTGGCGTAACAGCGCCGGCTTAGTTATTGGTGACATCAAAATAACATCCTTCGACAATACAGTTTCTATCAAGGAATCTCTGATATATCTCGACCAGCGGGGTTCATCTCTACGCAACGGGGTTGCCCCGGGATACCCCCCAAAATAAAGGTAATCTTCCAGCTTGAGATTGAAATACTCTTTACATTCAGAAAATGACCAGTGATTGTGCCGGTGGATTTCAAAACGCCCCGCAAGGCTTTCGGTTAACCCTTTTTGCATCAGAAGCGAAGATGAGCCCAAGAGCACAACCCGTATAGGCCTTCTTGCCCGCTTATCCTCATCGAACATCTTTTTTACCACTTCGCTCCAACGCGGAATTTTTTGAATTTCATCAAGCACCAAAAGCGTCTCTCGCCTCCCTTTCTGACACAGCGATCTACCCTCCTTCCACTGCGTTACAATCCAATCAACCGTAGGAATATTTGGTAAATCCGTGGTTTTATAAAGCTTTGGACCAACCCACTTATCATGTACCTGTAAAGCCAGAGTTGTTTTACCTACCTGCCTCGGACCGGTGATAACCTGAAGCAATCTTGGCTCACCTTTTAATCCCTTCCGCAATGCATTAAATAAAGATTTTCTTAGATATTCTTTCATAGTGTTTCCAGGATAAAATTTTTGATATTTCCTGTCAACAAATTACTCAATGCTTTGAGTAATTTGTTGCAACCAAATTGAGGGTAAAGCGAATGACGGCGGACCACGGTCTTAATTTCAAATTCCAAAGCTCAAATGCCAAATCAATGACAAAATCCTAAGCCCAAATGGCTAAATAGGGGAAATAGTGGGTTATTCGTCATGCTTTGTTTCCCTATATAATTTTTTAGACAATTACTTCTTCTTTTTCTTATCCATTGCTAAACCCTTGCTTTGGATCATGCTCACTGATCCCTTTTCAAGGGCGTCTTTGAAAAATTCTTCGGTATAATGTCTCTTTAATTTTCTTGTTATACCAATTGAACGCAGGAACCTTTCCATCGAAATCCCTCTATCCTTCATGTCAAGCATGGACAGTGCTTGAATTGTCATTCGATCACCAGTGCAAAATACATGATCTTTTGCCTTATTGGACAGTAAAAGCGCAAGCGCCTCCGCTTCACCGGCATCAATAATGATATTAGCATCAAGCAATACTAATCTGGGTCTCGTATCCCGCTCCCTCTCCAATTCCATACTCCGCAAGAGCTTCTTCTAAATCTACCAGGCTCGTATCCAGATATTCAGCCAGTTTCATTCGGGAGAGCCTACCTTTTACATAAGCATAAAAAGCCAAGCGAACGAATCGCTCCGGTAGAGGCGGCGGGTTCCACCATTTCTCATGCATAGTTGCTTTATCAAGCTCTTGAAACTTTGGATCATTAATTACCTTTTCGGCTTCTCTTCTCTTGAGGAATCGCAAGGAAACTGATCTCCAGAGTAGAGCCAGGGTTGAAACTTCAAAATCTCGGGCTATATTAACGAGATCAATATATCCAATCTTATTATTTTCTATTGCTTTTTCCAGTTCCATTTCGAGAGCCTCCATCGGCAATAGTAAACAAGCGGCAAAATGATTTGCCAGCTTTTCCATCTTATCCCAAAGGGGACTTTTTTCGGAAGTCATATTAGAGGGAATACTTCTCCAGGTGATCAAATGAAAGAGTTCATGGGCAAAATTATAATTCCTTCGCCAGGGAGCCTCATTTCGGTTCATTAAGATGGCTGGGCCAAAGTCTCCTATTATAGAAGCGGCGGAGGCACCTTCCAGTTCCTGGTGGAATATTTTAACCCCGCATCTTTCCTCCAAAACCCGAATCAACGACGCTGCCGGACGACTTCCCAGATTCAAAATCGGGCCGATGGTTTGGATAAGAGAATCTACATCAGAATACTCAAAACTATCCCATTCAACTTCAATCGGCGGTACTTCGGTTAGCTTACAAGGTACCTCAATTCCGCAAAGTTTTTCTACATGGTGATAGCGATCACAAAGCTTTAGGAATTCCGCCTCTATTAACTTTGGGTCTTTATCAGGCTGCTGTCTCCACAAAACTGAGGGTACTACTGATACCGGCATTTTCTCAAAAAATTCTCGTATTTCCATCTTAAGTGAATCCGCAATCCGGCTCAGCTCCCAGGCTTTTATTTCCCTTTCCCCTTTCTCGATTGATGAGACTATTTGTAAAGAGTTAAATCCGCAGAGTTCCGCAAAAGCTTTCTGAGTAAGACCCAATTTCTTCCTTCTCTCTTTTATCCTTTTCCCCAGGCTTTTAGCCAATCCTGTCATCTTATCCCCCTATTGCAATATATTTCAAGTATTTCATTAATTTTCATCTATTATTTTAGCATTGTCAAGCGCATTTTTCAAGTTTTTCTTGAAAATATTTAACCCTTCCCAGCTTGCTTTATCGTATTTCATTTTGCCGGATAAGCCCTTAACTCCTTTTTTCATTTTTTCCCCTGTCCGACGAAGTCCGCCGCCTACTCCGCCGAAATGGCTACGAAGTCCAGGCCAGGCGGACGAAGTTGGATTGACCACTCGAATCCTTTTCTTGTTTTTATAGGATTTTAATGGGCGCTGGCCCTATTTATCTCTGCCACTCCTTGGGTCGTTTAAGAACATATCCATCAGGCTTGGTAATCTTATCCGAGAATATACTTTTTCTGAACTTGGCTTGACCAATGGTGAAATAGGCGTTCGCCGACTGACGTAGGCGCATGGAGCTTCTTTCGGGCGGAAAGGCCACGACTATCCTTTTTACCGGGAACTGTTGACGTACCGCCTCAACAGGTGGCACCAGATCGCTGTCCCCGGAGATCAGGAGCGCTGTATCGAACCTGTTGTTGAAAGCATCCAGAAGCATCTCCGTGCCGATACACACATCGGTCATTTTCTCCTCATGGGTATTCCAGGTGTTTTTGCAGTTAAAACAGGTCATAGGTTTTTCAAGATAATGTCCATAGTAAATATGGAAGTCGCTCAGCGTGCCGAGAGCTTCAAGAAAGATTGTTTGCCGCTTTTGTTTGTCCTTGTCCGCCGCCGTAATTCTGGCGGTAAAATACTTTGTCATTTCGAGCCGTTGGCCGGGTTTGAGCAAATTGGTGGCCAACTTCTGCAAGTCCAGCCAATAGTATCTTTTCCAGCCCTTGGCTTTCAGGCCGTAGTAGAGGTTGAAACCATCTATGTAAGCTATTATCCGATCCACTTTATCTCCCTAAATACGTTTTGACGTTTTTCAAAACTTTTTCCTTGACATCTGTCGAGCAATTGATTATAAATATAATTAAGTTACCCCCCCGGAGATAGCATCTCCGGGCCGACGCTCCTCCTCGGAGGGGCGTTTCTTTTTGGGGAAATTATGACCATATTTTCGTATCTCATTTATTATTCTTTCAACCATTTATCTTCTTAATTCTTCTACAACTACTCTACCATATCCCACTTTGTGGGCTTAATCAATCCTACTTCGCCAAGGCTACGAAGGACAGGTCCGCCTTCGCTGAGAGCTATGGCAGGCAAACGTTATTCGGTTGCGGTTGCGCTGCTCGCCCTTCGACATGGCTCAGGATAAATTTCGTCTTTTCCTTCGATGAACTCAGGACAGGCGTTACTCGGTTATTCTCCCCATCATATAGTAAGGGCAAAGGACAAATCCTAAATCCCACATCCTAAATCCTAAATAATATCAAATGACCAAAACCCCAAACTCAAAACAAAATCAAAAGTTAAAATGGCTAAATAGGGGAAATAGTGGGTTATTCGTAAAATATATTACTCATTTTTAGTTCCCCTGGCTATAATTTCGATATAATCTCTAAAAATGTATCTTTTATATCTTTGCTTTCCTGTTATTTCTCTCAAAACATTTATCTTCTCAAATCTTTTCACCAATTCGTTGGCTGACTGCTTTGACATATTTAGTTTCTCAGTTACATACGGAACCCCGACTAATGGGGTATCAAAAAGCAAATCAATAAGTTTTATCGCGTAAACACTTGATATAGAATTTTCATGAAGCTTGGTTATTAAATTTTCCTTTAACACTATTATTTCACGGGCAGTGCTTATTGCTTCTTCCGAGGTTTCGCATATTCCCTTGAGAAAAAACTTTACCCAGTCTTCCCATGCCCCTTCTGTACGCACTCTCATCAGCAAATCATAATATTCGTTCCGGTGCTTCTTTAGATAAAAGCTTAGATACAATAGAGGGCTCAATAGAATTTCTTTCCAGAAAAGATAAAAAGTTATCAACAATCTCCCAATCCTTCCGTTACCATCTAAGAATGGGTGTATTGTCTCAAACTGGGCATGGATTAAGGCAATTTTGACCAATGGGGGGATATTGTCTTTAGTATGCATAAATTTCTCAAGCTCCCCCATTGCCGGGATAACCATATCAGGAGGCGGAGGGACAAATACAGCCTCGCTCAAAGAAACACCAGGAGGCCCTATCCAGTTCTGCGATTCTCTGAACTCCCCGGGGGCTTTATGATTACCTCTTGTCCTTTCGATTAAAATCCTGTGAATTTCTTTAATGAGCCTTAAAGACATAGGTAATTTTTCAAGCCGCTCCATACCATAATTCAACGCTTTTACATAGTTGATAACTTCCTTTATTTCCCGCACATCCTCCTTAGGTGTTAAATTTGCCTCAAATTCCAGAACCCCCTCTAAAGAAGCCTGGGTCCCCTCTATTTGCGAACTTAAAATAGCCTCTTTTTTGACATACATGGCAATGAAAATCTCAAGATTCGGCAAAACTGTGGTAAGCCCATCCAATCTTGCCAAAGCCCTATCAGCCTTTGATAATGAGAATTGCAGATCCTCATCATATTGGATATGAGGCTCCGGCGGCAGTGACTTAGGGATAAAAGCCTTGTACCCTCTTGGTTGATTTATATATGTTCCAGCTCTTCCTATCATCATAAGACCTTTACCCCTTACTTATATCTGATTTTCTTTTTTAAGTCAAGCATAAAAGACTTAAAAGCGGTTATGTCCTTATAAGTCAGCTTTGCCTTACTTAGACTATTATCATAATTGAATTTCTCCGCAGAAGGCGAATTATACCTCTCCGGGGTCTCCAATTGGAGCAAAAGCTTGGCGTGACCCTCTAAAAATGCTCCACGTGGAGCATTTTTGACCTCCTTTTGGGGTAATTGGTGGCAATATTCAAATATCAAAAGAGAAAGTTAATTAGTGTAATTCGTGAAATTCGTGGTTCATTGCGGGGCTTGGGGAGGGTCAAGAGACTATCAATAAGGTTATTCGCCATCAATACTCCGTTCTTAATGTCAAATTACAAAATCCAAAGTTCAAATCAAATCCAAAACCCAAATGGCTAAATAACAGCTGCTCGCTGACTAATCCCCCCTCACCCTTTCCCTCTCCCCCCCATTGGGGAGAGGGGAATGGTTGTGAATGACAAATGTCAAAATCC
>JAUWWP010000510.1 GCA_030616835.1 Deltaproteobacteria bacterium
CCCCGATGTTCATCGGGGTGAAGACATCGGGGGGGAAAGGAGGTTGTTGAAAATGCCTACTCGACAAAGGAATTTTCTGAATCTGGTGATTATAATAGTGGTACTGGGGTTTGCGGTAAACCTGGTTGCCCAAATGGAGGAAAAGCTAAGCCCGCAGACCCAGGTTTACATCGTCAAGCGGGGGGATACTCTCTGGGATATCTCGGCCAGGTTTCTGGATAATGCCTGGTACTGGCCCCGGCTCTGGGAGCAGAACAAGTATAATAACGATCCTCACCTGATCTTTCCCGGGGAGCCAATTGCACTGGTTCCCTCACCGCCAAGAGCAGTCCCACTCCCGCCAGCTGCCGCACCTCTGCTAGAGGGTCTGCCGCCCACCGGGATAGAGGAGATCTCTCTGGAGATGGAGATGCCCGAAGAGGCTCCTAAAAAAGAGGATATGGCAATAAGCCCGGTAGTGGTGGGGCTGGAAAGGAAAGAGGGGACAATCTATTACTCCCGGATGGGCTCTGCCGGGTTTATCTCTCTGGAGGAACTGGCGGCTGCTGGGCTGATCCTGGATTCCAGGGAGGAAAAGCTTATGCTGGGGGAACAAGACAGTGTCTATCTCAATCTGGGTGATGCCTCAGGGATTGCGGTAGGAGATAAGTTCAGTATTTATACAGTTACCAAGAAGGTAAATCATCCGATAACCGGAAAGTCTCTGGGGTATAAGATCAAAATCCTGGGGGGGCTAGAAGTAATGGAATTGAATGGGGAGAATGTTTCCACAGCAACGATCTTTCGCTCCTATGGTGCGATCACCCGGGGAGACCGGATCCGTCCGTATGAACCAGCGGTGAGAGAGATAATCCTCCAGGGAACCCAAGCGGGACTGGAGGGTTATATTGTTGATTCGAAACGACCGGTCAGTATACTGGGCGACGGAGATATTGTTCATATAGATAAGGGAAATCTAGATGGGGTTGAGGCCGGCAATGTCTTCACCGTTTACCGGCCAGCTAAGAAGGTTACCGACCAGATGACGGGCAGAAAGTTGCAGCTCCCCGAGGAGAATGTGGGAAAACTGGTAGTGCTGGAGGCCCAGGAGAAAACCTCGACTGCCCTGGTTACCAAGAGCAAAAAGGAGTTAGTGATCGGAGACCATATTCGGATTGAGGTTTTTTAGATAGTTTGCTTCCCCCGGTGTTAGCTAAGAAAGCAAGGATACTGTCTCCTTGCTTTTTTTTATTTTTCATGTAATTTAGAGCTTGGTAAGCTGCAGGCTTAGGGGTAAAGAAGTGTGAGGAGAAGGCAATCAAGACAGATATCCGTGGGCGGGGTAAAGGTAGGAGGTGGGGTGCCCATCAGCGTTCAGTCGATGACTAACACTGATACCCGGGATGTAGCAGCCACTCTGGCTCAGATCCATCGACTGGAGGAAGTAGGGTGCGAGATTATCAGGGTGGCGGTTCCTGATCGCCTGGCTGCCGAGAAGCTAAAAGAGATCAAGACCCGAATTAATATCCCCCTGGTGGCTGATATTCACTTTGATTACCGTTTGGCGCTGGAGGCAATTACTCAGGGTGTTGATGGACTGCGATTGAATCCCGGTAATATCGGGCAGAGGTGGCGAGTTAAGGAGGTAGTTAAGGCGGCGAAGGAAAGGGGAATTCCCATCAGGATTGGGGTCAATGCCGGCTCCCTCGAAAAGGATCTCTTGAGCAAATATGGCTGCTCCAGTCCCGAGGGGATGGTGGAGAGCGCTCTCCGCCATATCGGGATCTTCGAGGATCTGGGGTTTTATCAGATAAAGGTCTCCCTTAAGGCCTCCGAGGTCCTGACAACTGTCGAGGCCTATCGGACGATAGCGGAAAGGATTGATTGTCCTCTGCACCTGGGGATTACCGAGGCCGGGGGGCTTTTTTCCGGGACGATTAAATCGGCAGTGGGGATGGGGATCCTCCTGGCCGAGGGTATCGGGGATACGATCCGGGTTTCTCTTACCGGGGAACCGGAGGAGGAGGTAAGGGCCGGCTACGAGATTCTAAAATCGCTTGGCCTGCGTCGTAGGGGGATTGAGCTGGTTTCCTGCCCCACCTGCGGAAGGGATGAGATCGGGGTTGTCGAGCTGAGCAAAGAGATTGAAAAAAGACTTGTCCATATAGCCAGCCCCGTAAAGATTGCCCTGATGGGCTGCGTGGTCAACGGACCGGGAGAGGCGGTCC
>JAUWWP010000490.1 GCA_030616835.1 Deltaproteobacteria bacterium
ATTTATCCCATTAATATCAGTCGCGGTTCCCTTTACCTCTACCGTAGTAACATTTAGAGTAGAACCAGAGACAGGAGTATCTATAGTTACCCCAGGTGGAGTTATGTCCACGGTGAGCCCGATACTATCACTGCCGGTATCATCGCAATCCTTATTCGTTACCTCTACTCCCACACTCACTATTCCCTCAGGAAATTCAGCATTTGTAAAGGTAATACTGCCCCCACTCACCTGAACACCCTGAGTAAAACCAGGAATCGTAAGCACCGCCGTGCTCCCCTCCGGGGCATCGGTAGTGGCGGTTACCGTATACTGAAAATTACCCCCGGGCACACTGTCATCAGACGAGCCCAGAAGCGCCCCTGCTGCCGGATCGGTTATCACCAGGGTAGGAGCCTTAAAATAAATCACCGCACAGGGAAAACTACTCAAAGAAGCATTGACTCCATCATCCCAGATCGCACAAAGGGTGGCCGGCCCTTTATCATCCGGGGGGCCGGAAAGATAACAGCTCTTTACCTCATAGGTATAAACCCCGGCAGGAGTTGAACTCGTCAAGGTAACCACATCCTCAAGAGGGTCACCGGTCACTACTATAGAATCTACTGCAGAACGATCATCATCCGAATTACCATTCTGACCAAACTTGATAGCAAATTGAGGATTATTCTCCACCTCCAGATCTATACTTGATAAATTAAAATCTCTTGATGTCCAGGAAAAAGTACCCCCTCTAATGCTGCCCGGCACCAGAACCCAGGGCGGGCCACCATTAGTTGAGAACCAAAAACTGAAATACTCCCCGCCTTCTAAACCATCGGATCTCACTTCATAGCTGATCTCAATATTTCTGTAACCACTGGTATCAATTACCTTCTCGATTTCCCCCCCCCTCTCGAAACGAGCGCTATTACCCCCAGGAGGACTGCTGCCCAGGAAATTGTCAACAAATTCGTTGGTGGTAGTAACCTGCGTCCAGCCGCAAGCAGCAGGAGTGGCACAACTCTCAAAATCCTCAACGCCACCGGGAATATTCTCCACATCGGTAATCCACCTATTCCTGTCCGAGGTCACGGTAATATTTTTCTCCTGACCCTCCATCCCCACACCCACACAATCCTCCAGCGTTACCGTCACCGTGGTGATTCCAACTGCCTCTGCTTCCACTGCCACAATACTAATGGAACAGGGTATCTGATAACTATAATTGAAGCTCACCCAAACCGGTCTCTCATTACCGGCAATATCATAAGCCGTAGCGGTAGCCGTGTAGCTCCCCGGATTTATATTGGTGAAGCTCGCAGTGAATGTCCCCGCCCCCCAGGCTGCCCACACTACCCCGGTGCTCGGCCCACTAAGAACAACCTCAACCCTGTCTATCCCGGAACAACTATCGCTTACATCTCCTCGAATTATCAGCATAGAGACCTCAACCGTAGAAGGCTGTGTCGGGGAGGTGATGGTTATAGTAGGCACCACCGTATCCACCTCTACACTCTCTGAGACAGAAAAGGAATTCCCGGCATTGTCCCGGGCCTCAGCCGTGATCGAATACACATTACTGCACGGAGGCAGGCCAGACAAGGTCGCCGTCCAGGGCCCATTGACCAGATCTACAGAGGCAGTTATTCCATTAACCCCCACACTTTCTATCCCGCTGCAGTAGTCGGAAACACTGCCGGTTACTACTAAAGACGAGCTGGTTACCCAGGAACCTGCGAGGGGTGAGCTTATGCTCAGCTCCTCCGGCTTTTTAGTATCTATCATCACACTGACCTGAGTGGAAATACCCTCGTTCCCGGCAAAATCATAGGCCCGGGCCTCGATCCAGAATGAAGCATCACAGGGACCTAAACCAGTCAAAGTAGCCGTCCAGCCACTCCCCACTACCTCAGCGGTTACCCCATTAACCTCCACCATTTCAATATCTGAAGCAGGAGAAGGATCACTAACTGTGACCCTTACCAGCATAGTGCTGCTCCCCCAAATTGATCCATCAGTAGGACTGGTGATGGTAACCACCGGAACAACCCGATCCAGAAATACACTCACCGAAGTGGAACTCCAGTTGCCCGCATTGTCCCGGACAGCGGCGGTTATCGTATACTGTCCCTCAGTCGTCAGTCCACTTAGAACAATGATCCACTCATCAGTCCCCAACGCAGTTAAGCCATTGACTAATACATAATCAATTCCGCAGGATTCAGCAGGCTCGGTCACCGTCCCGGGTACATTTAGCTCGGCTTCATTAAGGGTGGAACCATCAGCAGGCGAAGGTATAGTGATCTGGGGAGCTTGCGTATCAATGCAGATATTCACCGGGGCTGACACCCCTTCATTACCG
>JAUWWP010000251.1 GCA_030616835.1 Deltaproteobacteria bacterium
CTGGCGATGAAGGAGACCCTGGCCCGGGCCGCGGACGCGCTCCTTGACTATGTGGACCTGAAGAAGGGCTGGACCCGGCCGGCAGTGGAGGACGACAACTTTCTTCCTGACGCAACCCTTCACGGGGTGGCATCGGTTCTCAGCGGTCTTGCCGCGGCCTGTGACGCAGGCCCCCGCTGGGGCATTGCTCCGGAGAAGACCGAGAAATGGTGCGAGGCCGCAAGAGCGCTCCGGGACGGCGTACGGGGCAGGATCATGGACCCGCGGACTTTGGAGAGGGCAGGGTGGCGCGGCCTGGCCTGGACCTTATGGCCGGCGCCGGTATTTGACGACTATAGCGAACCGGGAGCGATGGCTATCAAGGAGCGGCTTGCACAAAGCATTCAGGAGAAAGCGGGCAAGGAGCGGCCGGGCTTTGCTTACTTGGGCGAGGAGGTCTTCATCCTGGCCCTGGCCGACCAGGAGAGAGGCGAGTATCGGGAGCTGCTCGAGCGCGCTCTCCTGTTACTAACCCATGAGGTGGCATTTCCGGGCACCGACTGCTACGGCGAAGTCACGTTGTGGGGAGATTTTGCCGGCACCGGCGAGATAGTTGCCCAGCAGAGGACGGCCATCCCCCACCTCTGGAACGGGGCCACTGTGTACCTTTCCGCCTTGGCAATTTACGAGCCGTGGCGATTCGCCAAGATGCGGCCTTCCCCGGCCTCCCTGCCAAGATCTCTGAAAGACAGAAGCGCAAGCTTGAAAAGCTCCTTCTCAAAGTAGCCATGGCAACGGGTACCAGACTGGAAAAGGGTAGGGTCAAAGGATGGCGAGTTACCTTAGGTATTACCTTGGCCGTATCTGCCGTTTCCAACTTCGTGCCCGTTTAGGTTCTCCATAGCACTTTTCCATCCCCTGCCTCATCAAACCGTACGTTCAGTTTTCCCGAATACGGCTTTCCGACCGCCTTCTTCCTCAGGCTTTCGCGGTCTGAGTCCATCCCTCAATCACTTGGCCTTCAGGTATAGCTTCCTCTGGAGTTCCCGAATCTTTACCGGAGTTGATAGCCCCACAGCAATCTCCTTTGCTCCTTTGAAAGCGTGGCGAAAGTATTGCCCCTTCCCTCTCCCAAGGTTATGTTGTCCTTGGGATACTGCCGGTACTACGGGCAACTCCGACTCCCTTACCGACCCAATGGAACTTCGGTATCCCTTATATCCATCGGTTGCTGTTCTACCCAGCACCGGTAAGGGCCTCCCGTGCTACCCTGGAGAGTCCACCTATCCAATCTGTCAGTTTCGTTCAGGATAGATGACATCGGCCTTCCCCAAACATCCACTGGGTCGGCACTCTCGGTCAACTAACGAGGCTACATCTGGATTCACTTGCGTTACAACCTGCGGGTTTGCTCAGCCAGCTTTCCTGGCCTTTGTCAGGGAACTTAGTGCTTCAGGTTACCCCTAACACCTCCCTCAAGCTACCAGGGTGAACTGACAACTCCCTGGACTGGACTTTAACCAGCAAGTCATACAGTATACACGGCATACGGACACAGAATGTGGCGGACTATTTTAAAATTCGCATTGATGAAAGAAGGAGATTGGGGATCTGAGGTTACAGTCTTTGACCCGGGAGATGTTCCCTAACTGAATAAACTCAAAAATCGAAAGGGTTTATACAAAAAGGTCTATTTTTTTAACAATGTTCTGTGAAAATTTATATATGCTTTCCCACCAAAGTCTTTGACCTTGATTAATATCAACCTCTCCCGTTAAAATGCTCTAACCCCTTCGATATAGTCTCCACTCATGTCTTAAGAGTCATTCGGATACCAAACAGCAGAGTTATGCTGATTTCCGCTGGAGGAGGAAATCCTTTCAATGAGTAAATTCTGCCCATATATAGTATATTTTGCCAGCATTTATACTATATTTTGGGTCAATAACGGCGATTTTCTGTTGACGAGGATATTTTTGTATGGTAGTTTAATTGGTGCCCTAATACAATTTGGAGGCAACCCTGAGATGGTCGCCATTCAGAATCCAGCGGAGAGACTCGATCACGCAAAGCGGGAGATTGTATCCGCAAGGTTTTTTGAGATATCGTCAGAAGCTATAAACCTTCATTCAGGAATCAAGGAGGTGTCGCCATGAATGATCAGAAAAGCAGGCAAAATGTTATTAACAATCTGCGGGATCGCGTGAGAAATCTTTTGGGGCAATCAGTGACCCTTGATCGCACCGTAAAAGCAGAGATTGCGCCCTTTTGGAAATCGGTTCCAATTGAAGAGCTGGTTGAACAGCAAAGCGTGTCCCCCGCAGATGATTTAGACGAGATCGCGGCCCTCTGGCCTGCGGATGATGATCCAGAGGAGTTGCTAAAATACATAATGGCTGAGCGGACTGAGCATCGTAAACTAAGCAAGGATGTAGAAACAGACCGATGAGCACAGTTCTTCTGGACACGACGGTGGCCTCTTTTCTTCATCCAAAGAGGAAGGGTAGCCCACTTCGCTCTTTGTATGAACCTCATATGAAGGGGAAAATCCTTGCCCTTAGTTTCCAAAGCGTTGGAGAGCTATGGCAATGGGCTGAAGAAAACAACTGGAGTGAAGAGAAGCGCGAAGGTCTCGATGCATTCATCAGGAGGTTCTTGGTATTTCCTTATGATTACGAACTTGCCAAGGTGTGGGCCAAGGTTAACGCGCACTGCAATAGGCGGGGGCGCCGACTTGAAACTGGTGATGCCTGGATTGTAGCAACTGCGGTTCAAAGAAAAATCCCTCTTATCACACATGATGATGACATGGTTGGACTGGAGATTCCCGACCTGAAAGTTGTGTCTTATGCGGGTGAAGCAGGGTAAATGAAAGGCCCCAAGACGAAAATAGATACGATAACCGCAGACACATAGAAGACTACCTTCCCATAGAGGCAATCTCGAATGAGGCTTCGAGGAAGAAGTCTATTCGTAAAGGGCATATTTCGAAGTTGCACCTGTGATGGGCGAGGAGGCCACTGGTGGCTTGTCGGGCGGCGGTTTATGGGGCGCTGGTGCCTGCGGATTGACTCCGTCCAAAGAACATTCCCGCCGAGAAGCGCGATACCCTTTAATAATGCGTTAACAGGAGTTCAATTCCTGAACCTGTCAGGAACAGGTTTAATGAACCCGACAAATATCGGGCTTGATAAATCAGGCCCCTACACCGAATAGATACAAGCCTATCCTAAACCCCACCATTGGCGGGGTCGAAGGGATAGAAGATGGAAAGGCAGTTCTCCCCAGTCCTTCATATCCTTCCAACCGGCCTGCGGGTTGATATCGAGCTCCGCCGCCAGCTCCCGGGTAGGAGCGGAGCCTTGCTCGGGCATAAGATCCTGACCTTTCCCCAACTCATAGACGCCCTGTCCAAAGACCTGCCCACCAAGGCTAAGCTTTTGCCCCATCTCGGGCAGAGCCTGCTCCTTAGAGAATACTTGGCTAATCCGCCAAAGGCGGATAGGAAGCGCAGTAGCTATTTTCGCTCCATTTCTGAACCCGGAAGGCCGGGGCTCAGCCGCACACTGCTGAAATTCTTCGGCGAGCTCAAACAGGCGTTAATCTGGCCGGATGAGTTTACCCGGATAATCCAATCCGGGAACGGGACGGATAAGCAGCAGGAACTGGCCAAACTCTACCAGGGCTACAACAAAGAACTTGAAAAGGGGGGGCTGATCGATGAGTTCGACCAGCAAAGATTAATCCTGGAGGCCCTCCGGAGCAGTGATATCAAGTTTTCCTTCCTGGAGGGAGTAAAAGAGCTCCGGATGGACGATATCTACAATCCCAGCAGGCTCCAATTCGAGATCGTCCTTGCCCTAACTGAGTCTCTGGAGAATGCCCGGGTTACTATCCCTTACAACCCCCAGCGCCAGGATGCCTTCCGCTTCCTTGAGGAAACGGTATGGATGTTCGAGCGCCTGGGAGAAAGGACCCAAAAATTTGACCCGGTGGACATGTTTACCATCACCCCGGAGCAGAGCGGCGGCCTACTCCCCCACATCCTGGCCAACATCTTCAAGTCCCCGGAAGAACTTGCCCATATTAAGCCCCTCCCCCCGGATGGCTCAGTAAAGGTTATTTCGGCCCAGGGGCTTTACCGGGAAGTGGAGGAGATCGGCCGGAAGATCCGAAGGCTTCTGGATCAGGGCGTGAGCCCGGAGCAGATTGGGGTGGTCTTCCGGGACCTGAGTGAATACGGTCGGATCGTAGAAGATGTCTTCAATCGCTTCGGCCTTCCCCTCTACTTCCGGCGCGGAAGCCCCTTAAACTCCAGTCCTCTAATAAAGACGATACTTACCATGATTGAGATAATTCGCTCCCAATATGCCCGGGATATGGTGCTTAAGTTCTTGAACTCCAATTATATCCGGCTACCCTGGAAAGGTGCTCACGAAGAACTTAGTGCCGGAGGGCTGGAGGCAATTGTGCTTGAGTCCGGGATGATCGATGCTAATTCCCTGCCCTGGGAGGAGTGCCTGGCAAGGTACAGGAAAAGGCTGGAAAGGAAGCTCAAAGAATAAAGTCGGACAGAGAAGAAGAGCGAAATAGAAAGTAAGCTCTCCACCATCCAAACGATAAGTAAAGCGATAAGCCAGTTCATTAATCTC
>JAUWWP010000459.1 GCA_030616835.1 Deltaproteobacteria bacterium
ATTCAAATTAGCCAAATTCAAAACTATTTTATCTCTTAAGATCGTAATCCCTTCGACGAGCTCAGGACAGGGTTTTGTATTTTGAATTTTGGTCATTTAATATTATTTAGGATTTAGTGCTTAGTTAGCTTAGGATTTGCTTTATTTGGGCTTTGTCATTTGACATTCAGCCTTCGTAGCCACTACGGCGAAGTAGGCTTAGGCATTCTTCCAACAGGCTTAGGACCGGCACTAAAGGAGCGCCCCTAAATCTTTCCCTTATGTCCGAATCACAGTCCCCTTTAATCTTCGCAAATACTAAGGATAAATTTTTCTCCGGGCTAAAAGCTCCTCTCTCCACCCTAAGAAACGCAGGAAATTTTGGAGCAGGTTAAAATCCGGGATCACTATTCTCTTTCCGGATACCCGGAGAAGTCCAAGCTTTTTAAACTTGGCCAGAACACTTTTCAGCCGCCCGACCTCTAATCCAACCTTGGGGATAATCTGCTGGGGATCGATTGGAATCTGGATCCCATGTTTTACGCTTAACCCACTCTGATTGGCCAGTTTGATCAGGGTATTGGCAACCTTACTGTCATCGTCCTTGAGCATTAGATTCTCAATCAGGTCATCTGCTTCCTGGAGGCGAGAGGACAGTTTCAACAGGAGCCGAATGGCAGTCCTGACATCCTTCTGAAGTAGGGTTTTCAGGGTCTTGCTGGTAACTACCAGGAGCTTGCTATCCTCGATGACCTCAACCGTAGCTGAGCGGGGCCGGCGATTAAGAATGGCCATCTCCCCAAAAAAATCTCCTTTGGACATAATGGCCAGGGTTTTCTCCACATTTCTGATCTTCTTGGTGACCTTAACCTTTCCTTCATGGATAACATACATTTCATCACCAAGCTCTCCCTCTCGAAAAAGAATTGCCCCTTGAGGATATTCTCTGCCGAAGCTTCTAAGTAACTCCTTCCTAACCTCCTCCTGGGGCCTTGGTTGAGAAACCAGCATCTCTACCTCCCTTCTCTAACCAAAATTACCTGGAGCTCCATCACATTTTTATTATCTTATCTAACCTTTAGCTAAAAGTAAAGTATTACCTGGCCGGTGTTTCCCCCGTTTTTTTAGGTAAAGAGTGGATAGGCGGGGCTTTCCAGCCCCGGTATTTAGTCCGCCTCCGGCGGATTATACAATCGCCTTAGCGGGGCTGGAAAGCCCCGCCTATCCTGAAGACAAACTCCTTGACAAAAAAATTAGCTATGCTATTTTAGGGCAAAAGTTGCGAAAGCCAGCTATTATTGTTTCTAATGCCCGGATTTAAAATCTTTTGTTAATTGTCGGACACTCTGTTCGGCTTTGCTTGAGGAGAGGCTCCTCGAACCATTTAACCGGTCCCCCGGCACTCCATTCCAGTGGAAGGAGTAAGATATGAGATCTGAAAGTGAGTTTACTAAAAACCAATTTAAAGAATTAGATAAGATAATTGATAAATATAAAGATAAACCAGGTGCCCTTATTTCCGTATTACATCAGGCTCAAGAGGTATTTGGTTATTTGCCTTTAGAGATTCAAGAAAGGATTGCTAAAGGTTTAAATACAACCATTACCGAGGTATATGGAATCGTGACCTTCTACACCTTTTTTACTATGGTGCCCCGAGGAAAACATACCATTAGGGTTTGTATGGGGACCTCCTGTTATGTGAGGGGAGGAAGAAAGGTTTTAGAGGCAATCCAAAAGAGATTGGGAATTAAAGTTGGGGAAACTACTGAGGATAGAAACTTCTCTCTGGAAATTGTTCGCTGTGTGGGAGCCTGTGCCTTATCGCCAGCTGTACTTATTGACAACGATATCTATAAGCGGGCGAGAGATAGCAAAATCCCTGAAATTCTAGCGAAATATTAACCACTATTTAAAAAAGGATATTCTCGGTTTTTTTATCTGGAGGTAAATGAGGTAAATAAGGTGGTAAAAATCAAATCTCTTGAGGAATTGAATAAGATTAAAGAACGCCTTAGAAGTAAAACCTCTTTAGAACCAGGCGTAAGTAAATATAGATACACAATCCTCTTTTGTGCCGGGGCCGGTTGCATCTCCTCGGGCTCGGAAGCCGTAAGCGTTGCTTTAATTGAACAAATCAAAAAACGCAAACTCGAAGAGGAGATCAGGGTTGTTGAAACCGGATGCATTGGCGCCTGCGAGCTCGGCCCGATTATGGTAGTGCACCCTGGAGGGATATTATATCAGAGGTTAAAGCCAAAAGATATACGTGAGATTGTGGAAAAACATTTAGTAAAGAATAAGCTGGCGAGAAGACTTTTATATAAAGACCCGGCTACGGGTAAAACAATACCTCAACTTTCAGAAATAGATTTCTTCAAATATCAACAGAAGATTGTTTTAAGCAATTGCGGGATTATTGACCCCCTTAGCATCGATGAATACATTGCCCACGATGGTTATCAGGCTTTAGGCAAATGTTTGATATCGATGACTCCCGAGGAAGTGATTGAGGAGGTTAAAAATTCAGGGCTGAAAGGTCGCGGAGGGGCAGGATTTCCTGCGGGGCTTAAATGGCAATTTACCCGTCAGGCAAAGGGAGATGTAAAATATGTGGTTTGCAATGCTGATGAAGGCGA
>JAUWWP010000581.1 GCA_030616835.1 Deltaproteobacteria bacterium
ATCCCGATACTAGCTGCGCAACCACAACCGATTGACCTAACCTATTCTTTGATAGGCTCAGGATAAGCAATTTTGGCGTTTACACATAATCTGGGATAGATATGTCCTACAAAGTAAAATTAGATATCTTCGAGGGGCCGCTGGATCTGCTTTTGTATTTGATTAAGAAGAGCGAGTTCGATATCTTTGATATCCCGATCGCCGTCATCACTGAGCAGTACTTGGAGTATATTAAGCTAATGAAAGAGCTAAATCTGGATGTCGCCGGAGAGTTTTTGGTGATGGCTGCTACTTTGATGCAGATAAAATCAAAGATGCTTCTTCCGAGCGGGGGAGAGGGGGAAGATGAAGAGGAACAGGAGGATCCCCGGGCAGAACTAGTCAGGCGGCTTCTGGAGTATCAGCAGTATAAAGAGGCAGCCTCGCAACTTCAAGAGGGGGAACTGCTGGAGAGGGATGTCTTTGCCCGGAAGTTTACTCCCGAGGAACTCAAAGAGCAAATCGGGACAGAGACTTTGATTGAGGCATCTACTTACGATTTAGTCGAGGCCTTCCGAAGGATTCTAAAAGAGGTCCCCGAGGATCTTGTCCATGAGATTACCCTGGACAGGTTAAGTGTTGCCGAGAAGATCCATCAGCTTCTGGATATGCTTACCGCCGCTAAGAGCTTAACCTTTCAGTCCCTTTTTACCCCCGTTTCCTCGAGGTCAGAGATCATCATTACTTTTCTGGCTATCCTGGAGCTGATGAGGCTGAAGCTAATCCGGGCCTATCAGGGAACGCCCTTCGGTACCATCCGGATCTACCCTGACCTGAGCGGGGAAAAGTTAGAGACGGTAAGGGAGACAGGGGTAGATATTGATGAATACTGATGAGATCAAGGCAATTGTGGAGAGCTTGATCTTTGTCTCCGAGAACGCTTTAAGTATTGATGAGGTAAAGAAGGTTCTGGAAGGGGAGGATAAGTCCCGGCTGAAACAGGTGCTCGATGAGCTGGTGGCAGAGTATAGTCAGATGAATCGGAGTTTCTCATTGCAGGAGGTAGCAGGCGGGTATCAGTTTCGGACCAAGCCCAAATTCGCTTCCTGGATCAAGAAATTAAGCAGAACTCGGCCCAGCCGGCTGACCCAGCCGGCACTGGAGACCCTGGCCATTATTGCCTATAAACAGCCGATTCTCCGATCCGAGGTTGAGCGAATTCGGGGGGTGGATGTGGGTGGGGTGCTAAACACCCTTTTGCTGCGGAAGCTAATAAAGATTTGGGGAGAAAGGATGCCCCGGGCCGTCCCCTGGTTTACGGAACTACTCAGGAATTCCTGGAGGCCTTTGGTC
>JAUWWP010000200.1 GCA_030616835.1 Deltaproteobacteria bacterium
ATCTGATCACGATTCTGCCTGCCTATCATTTGCCTTAACCCTCCACTACATTGACTTTTTAAATCAACTAATACTACTATATACTATTAGATCACAATTGGGAGGGTTTTTCAACAGCCCCACTGTCACTATTTTAATCCCAGAAAAAAAATTTTCGATGGGGCTCCGCCCAATACCCCAAACTTGTCTTGAGCCTTTCGGCGGAGTTTAGGGTAAATTCTGTCGAAGGAAGAGTAAAAGAATAAAAGAACTAAAGGGTAACCCGTCCACCGTAGTTCGAAGAGCGGAGGAGGATCAGTCCCATGCACAACGGAACCCAACGTAGTAGTACCTAAAGGTCGGGTTGAGCCAAGCACGATTGGCCTCACGCAGGACGTTAAAGGTGTCATGACAGGAGCCGCCGCGCAAAACACGGGAAGTACCAGTATCTGGTCCCGGAGGATCGTTGAAGATACTGTTGTCCATGCAGTACTGATAATACGAACTGGGATACCAGTCGTTATTCCATTCACAAACATTGCCCGCCATGTCATACAAATTGTAGCCGTTGGGCGCATAGCTGCCCACCGGATGGGTATCATTAGCAAGCCCTTCATAATCCCAACAATCTTCAAATGAATCCAACCTCCCATAACAGGCATCGGCGCAGGTAATACTATCGCCCCACGGATACCGCTTGCCCGACAAACCGCCTCTCGCCGCATACTCCCATTCCGCCTCCGTGGGCAGACGCTTGCCCAACCAGCCGCAGAAAGCGGTAGCATCATTCCAGTTAACATAAATTACCGGGTAGTCATCGTAGGTGGGAGTATCATAATAAGAGCCTCATGTATAGCTGCTTGAATTACTCGGAGCGCTACAGAATTCCGCATCTACGCAAGCCTTGTACTCCGCGTTGGTCACCTCGTGCACATCTATCTTAAACGCCGAGATGCAAACATTGTGACCCGGTAATTCATCGTCGTCCCCCTCGTTGAAATGGTCGCCCATATCAAAGCAACCCGCAGGTATTTGGGCCATGTCGCACAGGATTACATAGCCTTCATCGACGGTTCCGTATCCTGTGTCTCCCGGACACTGGTTATCTATGCCGTCACATATTTCAGTTGCATCAGGATAAATAGAGACATCGCCATCATTGCAGTCCGTCCCCGGTGTTCCTGGATAGGCGCCTCCGCTTTCTCCCGAGCAGACCGCAGGTGATCCCACCACATTCATTAAGGTAGTGCAATAATTATCACTATCATCATTGCATCCTGCATCCGCAACCCCACCACATGTCTCCAGATCGTCATCGCACACCTCAGTCGCCCCTGGGTAGCTGGTAGCATCGCTATCGTTGCAATCAGCGCTATCAATCACCCCGTCACCGTCCATATCCGAATACAACGGGCTTCTGGGATCCCAGGGATTGGAGCGTTCCTCCTGCGTGTCGGGAGAGCAGGAGAGGAAGCAGAGCAGAGGGAGGGTGAAAAGAAGATTAAGAATTAGGTGTTTCTTCATGGGAAATCTCCTTACTAATTACAAATGACAAAATCCAAACGACAAATCAAATCCCAATTACAAATTCCAAAATCCCAATTACTTTGCACTCTGCACTCATTGCCTGCTAAAATTTCATACTCAGGGCAAGGCCTAATTCCCTATTCTTGCTGTAATATGGAATTATGCCGGTATTTCGTGACTGCTCCACTGGCTTCTCCGGATAGGTGATGGCGGCCCAGATCGCCGAACCCACGGCTGCCACACCCACTCCCAGGGCAATGTTCCCGTAGAGTGCCTTCGACTTGCTCTCATCGGCCGCATCCTTGGCCCTTTGATAGTGGAGCTCGATCTCGTCAGGATCGGTTGAATTCATATAGAGCTCATACTCGGCTTCGTTGTTCTTCTGGGCATCCGATGCCCCCGCATAGAGAACACCTGCCACAACCCCGCAGGCAACCGCACTACCCACCGAGCTCCAAAGCCAGATCTGGTTTCGCCTCTTCTTCCCCAGATCCCTGCCGAATTCCGGCGTGCTTTCGAGCTCCATAGGCAACTGGCTCAAATCCTCCTCTTTTATTGGGACCTTCTTTTTAAACCTTATATCCTCGACCAGGGCAGAAGTTAGTTGGTGGATCCTCTCTTCGAGATCGACAGCCGCAATGTCCAGGGTTTCCTCCTTGCGTTTGACCATCTTCTTTCCCTGAACATCAAAGAGAAAAACCGTCAACTGATACTTCTCGACCAAGGGGGTCATTCTTCCAACTGTCAGATACCGACAATCAAGGATTCTTCCCAGCTTTGAGGCATGCTGGGCCAGCACATGTCCTCGTCCTCCCCGCTCTTCAATCTCCTCCACCAGATCCTTCATCACCACTGTTCCGCCGGCTCCCCGCAGAGCTATCTCAAAGTCCCGAGTCTCTCCCGGAGCTACCTGGATTTCCCGGAAGTCGGCCTGATAGCCTTCTTTCTCCAGGCGGAGCTGATGGCGCCCCGGCGGGACTTCCTTAACTGTCAGCGGGGTAACCCCCACTTTCCGGCTATCTAAATAGACCTCACTCAGGGAGGGAGATGAGCGAACAGTTAAAGTTGCTTGAGGGGAGCTTAATACCTCCTCTTTTGCCTTCTCAAACGCATTAATCGCGTCCTGAAAAAAACTACCCTTGACCAATTCCCGCTCAGGATTCAGCCGAACTACTTTCCGGAATTCCTCCAGTGCCTCCTCTACCAGCCCTTTTGCCATATAGTTTGCTCCCAGGTAGAAATAAGTCTCGCTCAGAGGACCGATATCTTCCAGGACGGCAAAGTTGCTTTCGAATACCTCCTGTGCTTTCCTCAGGCTCGCCAGGGATTCGTCGAATTCCACATAACTAAATAAATTCTTTCCTTCTACCAAAAGATCTTCGGAAACCTTAAGTTGCTTCCGCTTCTCGGCCGAGATCACTCTCCCGCTGAGCAGCGCTTCTGCCTCCGCTGGTTGCATGACTACCCAACCCTCTACCTCAGCCAGCTCCTGAATGAGCCTCTGAAAGACCGCGCTACGGTGCTGTTCGAATACCCGCTCTTTATCAGAGAGATCCAGCAGGGCTACCCTGAGAGTCTGCCCGGCCTCAGCCATGCCGGTTCCCTTCAGGCCCAGGAAGATCAAGGCTGGGCAGAGTATGGACAGACGGAAAAGATAAAATTTACTGCGGGATTTCAACTTCATAACCTTTTCTCCAATTTTAATCCCCCCTTACCCCCCCCGATGGCCATCGGGGGGGGTAAGGGAGATTTAGAGGAATTCTTTAACCCCAACTCTCATGCCCTTTCAGTAGGATTCAAGGGCTCTAATCCCTGCTATCCCCTGCCATGTCCTGCCTGTCCTGAGTTAAGTCGAAGGGAGCCTGCCGAAGGGCTACTCCCTGCTTTTCCTGAAGTATATTTCGCCTAAAGGGTCGTGTCAAGAAATTAACGTCAAGGAGGGGACGTTGTTTACTTGTTGCGTTGTTTTTATCTAACTACCGCTTCCAAATCCGGATATTTAGAGATTACTTTCCTCCCCCTCAAAACGGAACGACTTACCGAACTGCGACTCTGACCCAGCTCCCGGGCCACCTCGGCCCCACGTATCCCTAACCGCTCAATTGCTAAAAAGGCAATCACCGCTCTCGCATCAGTCAACGTCTTGGTCTTTCCCGATCTCTTTATTCGGTCAACCGCTATTCCCATAACTAATGAGACCCGATTAATTAAATCTGGCAGATCAAATAACTCATCCTTCTTATCTACCTCAGCCTCTTCCAATACCTGAGAAACAAAATCACTATTACCCAAAATCCGGGTGTCTGACAAGACTCGGTCTCCCCAACTATGATGTGCCCTCACCTTCTCCCAACCACCAAGACTCCGAACCAACCCTCCCCCCATCAATTCTGGCCGCTTATCCTGCTCTATCCCTTCACCCATAAACCTCTGAAACTGCTTCCGTGCCTCCCCAACCCTATCCCCAAAATGCCCTAAAACCTCATCAATTGCCTGCCACTCATTACCCCCTTTCCCCATAAGAACACGATACCCTGACCAAGGATATTCCTCCAACTCCCTCAAACTATCGACTACCCAGGCCCTCAACGGATTTAAATGAATATATCGCACCAACTCCAATAAATAAGGCTCCTCCTGACATATCACCGACTTATAACGATTCTGGAATAAATGACCCGCCCGATTATGGCGCAAATTAAAGTTAATCGCATATCCCGTCATCAACCTCCGCATAATCTTAACCAGACTTCCCTGTTCTGTCCGGATCAATAAATGAAAATGATTTGAGAGCAAAACCCAGGCATAACAAACCGCACCACTATCCAATAAAACCTGACCGAAGCGACTGATAAAACCCTGATAATCCCCATTATCTAAAAAGATCCTCTGGCGCTCTATCCCCCGCGCCATCACGTGATGTAATACTCCGGGCGCATCTAATCGCGGTCCCCTTGGCATAGCATCACAATATAATAAAAGAACCAACAACGCAACAAGTAAACAACGTCCCCTAACTCTCCCCTGAATTTTAATTAGCGTAGCTGTGGAGTCCGGAGAGCACTAGATTTACCCCCAGGTAGGTAAAAAGCACGGCAATGAAGCCAACAATCGAGAGGATTGCGGCCCTTTTCCCCCTCCAACCGTAGGTAAATCTGGCATGGAGAAAGGCAGCGTAGATAAACCAGGTGATCAGCGACCAGGTCTCCTTGGGGTCCCAGCTCCAGTAGCTTCCCCAGGCAACATCAGCCCAGGCTGCCCCGGTGATGATCCCGATGGCAAGCAGAGAAAACCCAACGGCAATGGCCTTATAGTTCAGATCATCCAGGGTATTCAGGCTGGGAAAGAACTCAATTATGCCCTGCCCATCTTTTCTCGCCCTGATCAGATACATTATGCTGACCCCGCAGGAGACAGCAAAGGCCGCATAGGCAATGAAGCAGGTAATTACATGGGAGGTCAGCCAGTTGCTCTGAAGGGCGGGGATAAGCGGCTCGATCTGCTCAGAGACCTGTGGAGATAGGGAAAGAAAGGCCAGGGTCAGAAAGGCAAAAGGGCTCACGAAGGCTCCAACAACTCTCGCCCGGTATTTGAGCTCAACCACAAGATAGATCAGCACAATCGCCCAGGCAAATAAGACCAGAGACTCGTAAAGGTTCGACATCGGGGCATGTCCCATCCCCAACCGATAGGATTCGAGCCAGCGCAGGCCGATCCCGGCGGTATTGCCAATAAACCCCAGGAGAATCAGAAGGAAGGCAGCCCTTCCCAGGGCTTTACTGCGAAAGAAGAGGTAGCTGATATAGAGAACCGTTGAGAAAAGGTAGATAAAGGTTACAATACTGACAATTTTAGAACTTATCATTTATGCCTCATCCCGAATTATTGTGGGAAAAACCCAAGCATAAAAATCCAAATTTCAAAATCCAAATGCCAAATGAATGACAAATGTCGAAATTTCAAATGTCAAATATTTTGTCATTTGAACTTTGGGCTTTATTTGAACTTTTGAACTTTGAGCTTTGGCATTTGAGCCTTGTCGTATATTTTGTCATTTGAACTTTGGATTTGATTTGTCATTTGGGTTTTGACATTTGACATTATATCTTATTCTCCTGGTAATGATAATTTTGTGGGTG
>JAUWWP010000079.1 GCA_030616835.1 Deltaproteobacteria bacterium
ATCCTCTACCGAAGGCTCCCCGATAATGACCGGCTGGAAGCGCCGCTCCAGAGCGGCATCCTTTTCGATATATTTCCTGTATTCATCTAAGGTAGTTGCCCCCACACAGCGCAATTCCCCCCGGGCCAGTGCCGGTTTAAGCATATTCGAGGCATCCATCGAGCCCTCAGCCCTTCCTGCCCCTACCAAGTTATGAAGCTCGTCGATAAAGAGGATTACCTTCCCTTTGGCCTCATCAACCTCACGCAATACCGCCTTAAGCCGATCCTCGAATTCCCCCCGGTATTTGGAACCGGCCACTAAGGCCCCAATATCCAGGGCGACAACCCGCTTGCTTTTTAGCCCTTCCGGAACATCGCCGCTGACAATCCGCTGTGCCAGCCCTTCAACGATAGCGGTCTTACCTACCCCGGCCTCCCCGATCAGCACCGGGTTGTTCTTTTTTCGGCGGGAAAGGACCTGGACTACCCTCCTGATCTCATCATCCCGTCCAATCACCGGGTCCAGCTTCCCCTTCCGGGAAAGCTCCACCAGATCCCGGCTGTAGCGATCAAGGGCCTGGTACTTTTCCTCCGGGCTCTGGTCGGTCACCCGCTGGGAGCCCCGGATACTCACCAGCACCTTAAGGATATCCTCCCGGGTAACTCCGGCCTGGCGGAGGATTCGTGAGGCAGCGGCATCCTTGGTATCAGTGATAGTTAGGAGCAAATGCTCGGTACTGACATATTCGTCTTTTAGCCTTTCCGCCTCCTTCAGGGCCCCATCCAGCACTTTTTTTAAGATGGGTGAGAGATAAGCCCCCTCAACCCCGACCCCGGAGACCTTGGGGAAACGCTCTATCTCTCCCTCTAACTGGAATAATATTCCCTGATGATCAACCCCCAGTTTTTGCAGGATGGGCATCACTATGCCCTCGGACTGCTCAAGCAGGGAGAGGAGAAGATGCTCCACCTCGATCTGCTGATTCTCCTTCCCCTCGGCTACCTTCTGAGCTCCCTCCAGGGCCTCCTGAGCCTTTAAGGTGAATTTATCCAGTCTCATTCAATTCTCCCTTTCTAAAAAATTCTTACTATTAATAAATAATCACTTCCTCCTCTATTGTCAAGAAATCAATATGAGCAAATCCCAATTACCAAGGGGAGAAAAGGGGGACGTAATTAACATATTAACATTTCTACAACATCTCCTTCGTCCTCTATTCCCTGTCCTGAAATCTTGATCGAGCCTCATTATCCTGAAATATTACCCCTCGCTCTATTCTCCGAACCATCACATGATACAATACCCCAGGAGCATGTAATCTTCCCGTACGCGGCATATCTAAAAACTAAAATTATTCCACCTAAAAGTCAAAATATTAATTACGTCCCCCATTTGCCTTCTTAAGGAAACTCCACCAAGAACAATCTTGACACAAGGGTGTCTTAGAAGTAATATACTTTCAGGGTCAGGGACGAAACGATGTTCAAAGAAGCAGTTAATCTGGTTAAGGGAGAGAGGCTTCAATGGCGAGTTTGAAAACCTGGTTTCTGGAGACCCGGCCTCACTTTCTCCTACTGACGCCTATATGCGTCTTCACCGGGCTCTCGGTATCCCTGTATCAAGGTTATTCCCTCAACATCCTGCATCTTGTTTTGGCGTTTATCGGTGGTCTGCTGGCCCATACAAGCGTTAATGTCCTTAATGACTATTTTGATTATGAGAGCGGGATAGACCTGAGGACGAAAAGGACTCCTTTTAGCGGTGGCAGTGGCATGCTACCCTCGGCGACGCTGGAGCCAAGAAATGTCTATTTCCTCGGCGTCGGGACTCTGGCTCTGGTTGTTTTCATCGGCATTTACTTCCTTTACCGCTATGGGACCTCTATGCTGCCCATAGGGCTGGTAGGGGTATTATTAATATATCTATATACCCCTTACCTCACCAAATTACCCGGGATAACCGAGCTTATCGGCCCAGGAGTAGGGTTTGGACTCATGGTATTGGGCACTTACTTTACTCAGTCGGGGGATTACAGCGCAGCGGCAGTGGCGGTTGCCCTGGTGGCGGGGCTGCTTATCGGCAATCTCCTGTTACTTAACGAATTTCCCGATGTGGAAGCTGACAGGAGCGCGGGAAGGAAGCATATACCGATAATTTTGGGAACGGCGGGAGCAGCCAAGGTTTATTGCATAATTACCGTATTAGCTTATATCCTGATCTTAGCTGGAGCCATAGTAGACATTCTGCCCTTTTCAGCATTACTTGGCCTGGTCACACTGCCATTAGGGATAAAGGCTATGAAAGGTGTGTTAAAATATCACGGTGATATCGACAATCTCATTCCATATCTGGGCACCAACGTATCCGTTGTGCTGCTAACCCCCCTCCTGATGTCCATCGGCATTATCAGCTCGGCTCTGATCGTTAGTTAAACCGACCTCTTGCTCACTCCCTAATCCCGCAGTTACTATATAAAGCGTCCTAAATATTTGCGGATAATATTTCATAAATCATTATCCTGATAAAATTCTAAATCCAAAATCCTAAACCCTAAACAAATTCTAAATAATAATTAGCCAAATTCAAAACCATTTTGTCTCTTAAAGATGTAATCCCTTCGACGAGCTCAGGACAGGGTTTTGTATTTTGAATTTTGGTCATTTAATATTGTTTAGAATTTGGTGCTTAGTGCTTAGAATTTGTTCACTTGTCTGTATTTGTAACCCCACCCTATCCACAATTATTTTTGTCGTTCTATATAATAACCGGCCCTTATTGCTTAGCCCAATTCTGAAAGAATCGGGTAAGCAATCTTACCCCCACTCCGGTAGCCCCCGGAGACATATATTTCGTTCGCTTCTCATTCCAGGCGGTCCCGGCAATATCCAGATGGGCCCAGGCAGTCTTATCAATAAATCTACCCAGAAAGGCCCCTCCGGTTATTACCCCGGCAGAGCGATTGCCGACATTCTTAACATCAGCCACCTCACTTTTTAGAAGCTCATCATACTCCTTCCAGAGAGGCAACTCCCAGACCCTCTCTCCCGCCTCCTCCCCGGCCTGCTTGAGCCGAGCGAGCAGCTTCTGATTATTTCCCATCATTCCCGAGGCCTCATTCCCCAGGGCAATTATGCAGGCCCCGGTTAATGTGGCCAGGTCAATTATCGCCTCGGGCCGGTATCTTTGGGCATAGATAAGGGCATCGGCAAGAATCAGTCGGCCCTCGGCATCGGTGGTAATAATCTCAATGGTCTTTCCCGAGGAAGAGATTAGAATATCCCCGGGCCTATAAGCTGCCCCTCCGGGCAGGTTCTCGGTCGCCGGGACCAGGCCGATGATCCGGAATGGAAGTCCCAGTTGGGCGGCTGCCCTGACTGCCCCCAGGACTGCTGCCCCTCCGGCCATGTCGAATTTCATCTCTTCCATCCGCGCGCTGGGCTTTATCGAAATACCCCCGCTGTCAAAGGTGATCCCCTTTCCCACCAGCACCACCGTTTTCAATCCCCTGCCCTTACCAGGATATTCAAGGATGATGAATCGGGGAGGCTGCCGACTCCCTTTCGCTACCTGGAGCAGACAGTTCATTTTCAATCGCTTAATCTCCGGAGGACCGAGAATCTTACATTTCAGTGGGAACTGGCGGGTGAGCATCTGGGCCTCCCGGCCCAGTCTCTGAGGAGTAAGCTCGTTTCCCGGAAGGTTTACTAAATCCCGGGTCCAATTTACCGCCTCGGCAACGATCTGACCTAATTTTACCCCTTTCTTAATCTCAAGAATCTTCTTCGGATCCTTATGGATGATAGTGAATTGGGTAATCTCGGTCTTATCTTCGTCTTTGGTTTTGAATTGCCGGAACCGGTAGAGGGCAAGCAGGGTCCCTTCCACCACTGCCTGGGACAGCCCGAATTTCGAGTCGGTCTCGGGGAGGGTGGTGGCAAAGCTCTTTAAACCCAATTCCCTTACTTGGATCCCGGCCTTCCCGGCAACCTGCCTGACTCTTTCTAAACTCATCTCCTTCCTTTTTCCCATACCGATAAGCAGTATCCGCTTTGCCGGTATCTCTCCCCAGGTGTAAAGGATAGCAGTCTGACCCAACCTTCCCTTAAAATCTCCCTTTTTAATTAAATCACTGATCTTTCCCCCTACTGTCTTGTCCAGCTCCCCTGCCTCACCACCGGGAAGCTTATCCTTCTCATACACTGAAACAACCACTGCCTCGGCTCTGACCTTCTCCACCCTGTCCTTCTCAATATTGATCTTCATTTTTCCTCCCCCATTGAGTTTTATCGAGTGATATTAGATTATTGTGGGCAAGCAATTAAATTCCGAATGCTAACTGAGAAATCCTAAATCCAAAATCTTAAACTCTAAACAAATTCTAAATTCAAATTAGCCAAATTCAAAACTATTTTGTCTCTTCAAGATCATAATCCCTTCGACGAGCTCAGGACAGGGTTTTGTATTTTGAATTTTGGTCATTTAATATTATTTAGGATTTGGTGCTTAGCGCTTAGGATTTATTCAGCAGTTCTCTCTTCTAAATCGTATATTTTGTCATTTGAACTTTAGACTTTGTTTGAACTTTGAGCTTTGTCATTTGACATTAGATATTCTTCCGACAAGCTCAGGACAGGCAATAAAGGGCACCCCTAAATCTTTCTCTTATGTCCACACAGTATCAAGGAAAGATCTTCCCCGGATTCAGGATACCGTTAGGATCAAAAACCCGCTTGATCTTCTTCATTACGGCAATGCCCTGATCCCCCAACTCCAAATGGAGATAAGGTGCCTTGGCCACACCGACCCCGTGTTCTCCGGAGATAGTGCCTTTCATTTCCACCACTGCCCTCAGGATTTCCCCTATTGCTTCCTCGGCTCTTCGGAGCTCGTCCTTGTTCCCAGGGTCATAGAGGATATTGACATGGATATTACCATCCCCGGCATGACCGAAATTGACATTTCTTACCTGATATTTCCCACAGATTTCACTTACCGTTCTAATCAGCTCCCCCATCCGGCTGCGGGGAACAGTAACATCTTCATTAATCCTGCGAGGGCTGATCCGGCCCAGGGCCGGGGAGATTGCCTTCCGGGGTCTCCACATATCCTCGGCCTCTTTTCCATCTCCGGCTAGCTCCACTTGAGTTCCCAGACCCCGGCAGATTTCTTCCATACGTTGGATGTTCTTTTTCAGGAGCCCGGGATCTCCGTCATCCTCAATAAGAAGCATCGCCTCGGCCTCGGTAGGTAGCCCTATCTTCAGGTAATCCTCGACACAGCGGAGGCTCTCGCCATCCATAAACTCCAGGGTAGCGGGAAGAAGCCGGGAACGAATTATCCGGGAGGCTGTCTGGAGGGCATCTTCTCCTCGGGTAAAGAAGGCCCGGAGGGTAGCCTTAGCCTCGGGTTTGGGCAGGAGCCTTAAAATGATCTTGGTGATTATCCCCAGCGTTCCCTCGGAACCCACGATCAGCTTGGTAAGATCATAGCCTACTACCCCTTTTACCGTTTCCACTCCGGTAGTGAGGATCTCCCCGGTAGGCAGTATTAGCTCCAGGCCGAGCACATAATCCTTGGTAACCCCGTATTTTACTGCCCGCAGTCCCCCGGCGCATTCAGCCACATTACCTCCTAAGGTCGAGAATTCCTCGCTGGCAGGATCAGGAGGATAGAAAAGCCCTACTTTCTCCACCTCCCGATGAAAATCAGCGGTTATCACCCCCGGTTCCACTACTGCCTTCAGGTTCTCTTGGTCAATCTCCAGGATTCGATTCATCCTTTCAAATGAAATTACCACCCCGCCTCTGACCGGAAGGGAGCCCCCGGTCAGGCCGGAGCCAGCACCCCGGGGAACCACCGGAAATCTCTGCTCATTGGCCAGCAGAAGGATCTCCGAGATCTCCTGAGCATTCTTGGGGAACACTACCAGATCGGGAAGATACCTCAGGTTGAGAGCATCGTAGGAATAGCAAATGAGATCTTCCTTCTCCGCAGTAGCATTCGACTTTCCTACAATCTTCTCAATCCTCCTTATGATCTTCCGGTCAATCATAACAATATAGGATCCGCCTCCATGAGAAATGCAAGTGTAATAGATTGCAGATTGTAGATTCCGGATTCCAGATCTAAAATCTAAAATCTGTAATGGATTTGGTCATTGATCATTTTAGTTTATTTAGACTGGAGCCTTGCCAGCAGGATCCCCATGTATTTATTGAGTGGATGGCTTCTGGATAAAGAGGAGAAAAATGGCTCTTTCCTTGTGCCCAATTGCTCGATCTCACTTTTTATCTGCTCGTTGTTCTTATCAAATTCCAGGCCCTGGCGAAATGCCTTAATTGCCTTCCTCTTTGAGCCCTTTTTCAGGTATACCTTGCCCAGATGGAGATAAAAAACTGGCTGGAAGACATCCTCTTCAATTGCTTTCCTGCAAAAATTCAATCCCTCAGCCACCTTGCCTTCCCCCAGAGCCAGGCAAAGGCCATAATAGGAAAGATACTTCGCTTCTTTTTCAAAGAGCTCCTGGGACCGATCTCTCCGAACTGCCTCACGAAAACATCCTGAGGCTTCCTGGTAATTACCTTCCTTCATTAGAGTTAGCCCACGCTGAAAATAGGCCTCGGCTTTTGATTTATCCATTTTTACCTCTCCTTAGCTGAACTTACTGGCTTCCATTCAGCACTTATAAGAAGCCATTTCCCCCCTCCCTTCTGGAAAATAAGATTGAATAGATAATAGCTTGCGGCCTCAGGAATAAGATCCTTCAGGCTCTTGATCTCCTTTCCCCGGGTTAGGATCGCCTCTACTGCTGCCGTGGCTTTTTCTCCTTCAACCGAAACTTCAATCGCGGTCAGGTAGGTGGAGAGCTTCTCTGCCCGAAAAAAGTGATAGAGAAGAAGTCCGCTCAACCCCTGATAATCATTTCCTCGTGGGTCTCGATAGCTCCTGGAGATATGCTTCTTTATTGATTTAATATCCTTGGCCTCAGCCTTCTCGGCAACCTCCTTTATGATCTCCCGGATCCTATCCTCCTCTGAGGAGGGTGCCCCGGGGCAGCCGCCGAAAGTAATCAAAAAAAGCAGGGCGATCACAACAAAAATGGTTAATTTATGCATAGTTTTACAATACCAAAATCTTTAATAAATTGGTAGAGAAAAAACGAAACAATGGTCGCATCCCCTCCGAGCCCCTGTATCCAGGCTCAGAAGGTAGGAGAGGAGGTGGTGGAATTCTATCTTTAAAGAAAAGTGAACATCGGGAGGCTTCCCCCGATGTCTACTTTTGATTTTCTCGGAACATGACCCCAAAAAATAATTGACATTTGATCAGATAATGGTATATCTTTTTTTTAGTTCCGGGAATAAAGTAAGGTTATGATTCCCTCACGGCTTTTTTTAACAAAAGGTATAGGCAGGCATCGGGAGAAGTTAACCAGCTTCGAGATGGCTCTCCGGGATGCCGAAATTGCCGACTTTAATCTGGTCAAGGTGAGCAGTATTGTTCCTCCGCGCTGCAAGATCATCAAAAAAGCTCAGGGAATAAAGAATTTAGCTAAAGGTCAGATCGTATTTTGTGTCCTCTCAGACAATGCCGCTAACGAACCCCACCGTCTTATCGCCGCCTCAATCGGGGTTGCTATTCCTAAGGATGAGAATATCCACGGATATCTTTCCGAGCACAAAAGCTTTGGGCAGACAGAAAGGGTGGCCGGTGATTATGCCGAGGACCTGGCTGCCTATATGTTGGCGACAACCCTGGGAGTTCATTTTGACCTTGATACCAGCTATGACGAGAAGAAGGAGATCTGGAAGATTAGTGGTCATATTGTTACTACCCGCAATATAACCCAATCAGCGACTTGCGATAGGAATGGCCTTTGGACTACGGTAATAGCCGCCGCGGTTTTCCTGGAGTAATAGCCCACATATGCCCTAGGGCACCTTCCCTCTCGGCTCCTGAAACCATTTTCCAACAAGGTGGGATTAGAAAATGTCAAAGAATAATCTTGAAGGCAGGATGATTGAGCCCCTATCCTTGACCAATAATGAAAAGGTAAAGGATTTTATCGAGCAGGTCTTTGGCCGTTCCGGTTTCAATGCCAGGAGGCTGGCGGAGGCCTGTTCATTGTATAGTAAGATGATCAAGGAAGGCACAACTATATGCTTAACCTTAGCGGGGGCAATGACTCCTATTGGGATGAGCGGTCCTATTATTGATCTTATCCGTAAAGGATTCATTGATTTTATTATTTCCACTGGAGCTAATATTTATCACGATTTTCATCGGGCCTATGATCTGCCTCTTTATCAAGGCCATTTCCAGGCGGATGACTCTGCTCTTCATAAAGAAGGGATTGCCCGGATATATGATACCTTTGTCCAAGACTTGGAGACATTAATGCCCAGCGACAGGGCGATTTTGAAGCCGCTATTGGGGGTAAAATTCAAAAAGCCAATATCCTCCGCAGACTTACATAAAATTGTGGGCGAGGAGATCCTTAGTAATGCGCCTTATCCGGAGAAATCGTTCGTTGCCGTTGCGGCCGAGTTCGATGTCCCTATCTTTACCCCTTCTCCGGGTGACTCATCAATAGGGATGAATCTGATTGTCCCTCAACTTTTTGCTAACCCCATACCCCTTGACCCGTTCCAGGATGTGATCGAAACCACTGCGATTGTAAGGGGAGCGCAGAAAAATGGGGCAATTATTGTAGGAGGTGGTGCCCCCAAAAACTTTTATCTACAAACCCAGACTACCTTAACCCAGATTTTGCGGGAAGATTTTGGTGGCCATGATTATTTTATCCAGCTCACCACCGATTCACCCCAATGGGGTGGCCTTTCCGGAGCAACACCCCAGGAAGCTAAATCATGGGGAAAGGTCAAGGATCCCGATAATTGTATAGTGGTGTATTCATGTTGTTCAATTACATTTCCCCTGCTCTGCCAATATGTTAATTCATCGGAGGCTCCCCGAAAAGTTAAGAGATTGTTCAAGAAGAAGAAGGGGCATGTTAAAAAGCTGAAGGAAGCGGCTAAAAAGAACAAAATTTTTATCCAGGACTATAAGGATCTGATGGATATATGATCGAGGACAGCTCTAAATTTCTGGGATACGACTCTAAAATTGACCGGGCCCGGATATTAATTCTCCCCATTCCCTATGAGCAAACAGTCAGCTACCGCCCCGGCACCCGGGAAGGACCGCGGGCGATCATAACTGCCTCCCAGGAGGTGGAGACCTATGATGAGGAGTTAGACCAGGAGACCTATCGGATCGGAATCCATACCCTGAGGGAGCTTGAGCCGATAATGAGCGGCCCCCAGGAGATGATTGCCTCGGTTCAAAAAAGGGCTTCGGAGTTATTGCAACAAGAGAAATTCCTGGTAAC
>JAUWWP010000037.1 GCA_030616835.1 Deltaproteobacteria bacterium
GCTCGATAACCCTCGCCCAGTTGAACGCCAGGGTTGCATGCGCAGGCTTTCCTCCTAAAACATCATACATTTTATCATATGCCTCTTGAGCAAGGGGGGTGGCCATGCCATCAGCCACATTTAATCGGGCAAGGCAGTTTACCCGGTAGATGCCGCTATCCTTTCCATCTACCAGCCCCTTCCATCCAACATTCTTTAAGTAAGGAAACTTTAAATAACTCCAGGGCTCTACGTGTTCTTCGATGTGATCTAAATAGTCCTTGGGCGCAAACTTAGCGTACTGCTTGCCATCCGGGTCTACTACTTTTATATCGCCTTCATAGAAATTTACTTTATTATTAGCATCAACCATCCCCATATAGTAGGTCTCATGGTAATAGGTATCCCCGGTGATTAAGTCCACATAAGCCTTATTGGCCAGGATTACATCATCCACCAGCTTCAACGAAAACTTCGAGAACTCAATACAGGATCTTGCCATCTCCTCGATCTCTTTCCTCTCATCTTCAGTTATTGGCTTTGACATCCCGCCGGGAAGGCCACATACTGGATGAGTTGCCTTCCCTCCAATTATCTCCAGGATTTTCCGGGCATAGCCCCAATGCTTAAAGACCTCACCTCCGACCTCCATGCCTACCTTCTCGATGACGCCCAAGATGTTTCGCTTTGCTGGATCGGCATCAGGGCCGAGGATAAAGTCAGGCCCGGCGAGGGCGTAGAAGTGAGCTATTTTATCGTAGACCATATGCGCACAATAGAAAAGTTCGCGCAGCTTCTTTGCGGGCTCCGGTGGATCGACGCCAAATACCGCATCACATGCCTTGGCCGATGCCAGATGATGGGCAGCAGGGCAGACCCCGCATATTCGAGGGGTAATCCTCGGCATCTCCTCGACCGGCCTTCCCTCACAGAACTTCTCAAATCCTCGAAGCTCCACAACCTGGAAGAAGGCATCATCCACATTACCCTCATCACTTAGGAATATCTCGATCTTGCCTCTCCCTCAAGCCTTGTTATTGGCTCGATGGTAATGTGCTTCGTTTTCTCTTCCATCTACTTTCCCTCTGCTTCCTTTACCCTCCCGTTGACCAGGGCCACCGGCAAGCCAAATCTGTAGAATGTGCCTAAGGGATCCCTGATCTGGTCCAAAAGCTTTTCAACATCCTCGTCGGAGCGCTCCTTCTCCTTTTCAACCCCTAAGACGGAGGCTATGGCGCTGATCATCTTGGCCCCCTGGTCCCTGACCTCAGAGGTCGGTCCCATACATCCCCGACAGGGCATGAGGACATTGATGCACCTGGCGCCACATCCACCGCGCGTAGCTGGCCCCATACACAGGATCCCCTGTTCAAGCAAACATTTCGTAGGGTCAGGAATAATTTCATGGGGCCGATAAATCTTTGAAATCATCTTGTCTTTCTTCTCTAACGGGCATTCGTCACATAATGTCTTGTCAGAGGCGATTACCGTCCCCTTGGGCGGCAGATTTCCAGTCTCAATAAATTCCTTTATTATGGGCAATAGCCTCTCGATCAGCTCCACTGCCGGCGGGCACCCGGGCAGGTAGTAGTCAACATCCACAATCTGGTGCAATGCTTTACCGTCGTTGCGTAGCTCTGGCAGAGTAAGGGTATGGTTATTGACCCGGGTTTCTGTCTTCGGGGTAACGAAATCTGGGTTCCGGGTGGAGGGGGTCTCCTGATAGGATGACTTAAAGATCCCTTCCCGATCGGTGATGTTACATAGCCCCGGGATACCTCCAAAACAGGCACATGCCCCGAAGGCGATCATGACCTTTGACCTCTCGCGCAGAAGGTGGGCGATATGCTCATGCTCGGATGTCCTCCCGGTCCCGTGATAAAGCGATATGTCAATTTCTTTTTCCTTGAACTTCTCCAGGTCAGAGAGCTTAAAGTCCATGGCCGTGGGCCAAAACACGATATCTGCCAGGGCAACTAAATCCAAAACCTTCTCCTTGAGGTCCAGGATAGCGATGTCACATCCAGCGCAGGTTGAGCCCAGGCCGATGGCTAACTTTATCTTCTTTTCTGCCATCTATAAATCCTCAATAAAGCTGGTTGCAGTGATTCGAAGAACGATTACAGTGATATAGTAAGTTCTTTATCCCTTCAAAGGGTTTGGCCCAAGCCCTTTTACCTGACTGATGAAATCGGTAACCACCTGGGCAAACCTCTGGCCCTCTGCCGCCGAGACCCACTCGAGCCTCAATCTCCTGGGATCTATGCCCAACTGGGGAAGCAATCTCTTGAGCAGGGCAACCTTCCTTCTTGTCTTATAGTTTCCCACATCATAATGGCAGTCGCCGGGGTGACAGCCTCCGATGAATACTCCATCTGCGCCCTTATTGAAAGCTTCCATTATGTATACTGGGTCAACAGAACCGGAACACATTACCCTGATCATTCTCATATTAGGAGGATATTGAATTCGACTCACCCCTGCCAGGTCTGCCCCAGCATAGGAGCACCAGTTACAACAAAAACCTATGATCCTTGGCTCAAAACTTTCGTTTGTTGGGTTCATTTTTTCCTCGACATAAACACTACAACCCTTCAATGGCGGCGCCGACCATTGATAATATTTGCTCCGGCTTGAAACCTCTAAGTTCAGCAGCTCCTGAAGGGCAGGCAGCGCAACAGGTCCCGCAGCCTTTGCACAAAGCTTCATTAACCTCAGCGACCTTCTTTTCCCTATTTACGGCGATAGCCCCATAAGGGCAGAGGGCTTCACAACTGCCACAGCCAGAGCAAATATCTTCATCTACCGAGGCAACTATGCCTTCAGCGGCAATGGTATCTTTGGCCAATATAGTTGTGGCTCGGGATACCGCCGCCTTTGCCTGAGCAATGCTCTCATCTATGGACTTCGGAGCATGAGCAAGCCCGCAAACAAAAACTCCATCAGTGGCGAAATCAACCGGGCGAAGCTCTACATGTGCTTCTAAAAAGAAACCGTCTTCATTGAGAGGAACCTTATATAGCTGAGAGAGTTCCTTTACTTCCTCTCCGGGAACTATACCAACTCCTAAAGCCAGGATGTCGGCATTTATAGTAACCTCCTGACCTAAAACAGGATCAATCACCGAAACCTGAAGAAGAAGCTCCCCGTCTTTCCTTGCCCGCCTTACCTCAGGTTTATCATCTTCATCGTATCGGATAAATATCACCCCCTTAGAGCGTGCTTCCTGATAATATTCCTCTTTAAATCCATAAGTTCTCATATCTTTATAGAGTATGTAAATATTCATCTCAGGTTTTATCTCTTTTAACTTTAAGGCGCTCTTTATAGACTGGCTGCAACATACCCGGCTGCAATACGGTCTTTCTCCATTTCGAGAGCCGACGCATTGAATCATTACTAAATTGTCACAGCCGATAATTGAGGGGTGTCCCTTGGCAATTCCTTCTTCCAGCTCAAGAGAAGTAAGTACCCTGGTATCCTTCCCATAGAGATATTCACCATTGGGATTATATTCCTGAGCCCCGGCAGCTATGATGGTCACTCCGTGCTCGATCTTGTCTATTGCCTTTCCTCGATACCTCATTATCTCGGTAGTGAAACTCCCGACATAACCAGAAGCATACACAATATAAGCATTGGGGTAAACCTTAATTAATCGATGATTTTGGACTTTATTTATAAGATCGTTGAGAAACCTCTGGACATCTTCCCCTTCATTGGTATAGTATATCCTTTTTGCTACTCCTCCCAGCTCTTTGCTCCTTTCCACCAGATACACTTCGAATCCCTGGTCTGCCAGGGTCAAGGCGCAGGTCATCCCCGCTATCCCGCCGCCGATGACCAGGGCGGAGCGATTAACAGGCAAGGAGAGGGGTTTAAGTGATTCTATTAGCCTTGCTTTAGTTACCGCCATCCTCACCAAATCATTTGCCTTCCGGGTCGCTTTTTCAAGCTCATGCATATGCACCCAGGAGCACTGATCACGGATATTTGCCATTTCAAAAAGATATTTGTTCAGGCCAGCTTCTCTGATAGTCTCCTGGAAGAGGGGCTCATGCGTTCTGGGGGTACAGGAGGCAACAACTACCCGATTCAGGTTGTGCTCTTCTATCATCGCCTTTATTTTCTCCTGGGTATCTTGAGAGCAAGTGAAGAGGTTATTTTCAGCGTAGGCCACATTGGGGAGGGCTCTGGCATATTCAGTAACCGCGGGAACATCTACATATCCGCCGATATTGATACCACAGTGGCATATAAACACACCAATCATGGGCTCTTCCCCGGTAACATCCTTTTCCGGTGGGTATTCCTTCTTCGTGGTAAGGCTATTTCGTGCCGGTGCAAGCAAAGCAGAGACGCTTCCTGCTGCCCCACTTGCCTGCATGACTGTCTCGGGGATATCCTTTGGACCTTGAAAGGCGCCGGCGACGTATATCCCTGGCTTTGAGGTTTCCACAGGGGAGAAGGTGTTTGTATTGCAAAATCCATATCTATTAAGCTGAATACCGAGCCTCTTTGCCAGGGCAACACTTCCTGCAGAAGGTTCGAGCCCTACAGAAAGGACGACCAGATCAAACTCATGGGTGCTTGGCCTATCATCTTCACCTACATACTTGAGGATCAAATTCCCTGTGCCATCTAATTCCTCAACTCCATAGACCTTCGCCCTTACAAACTCTATTCCTTCTCCCTTTCCCCGCTCATAGAACTTGTCGAAGTCCTTCCCTTGAGTCCTTATATCCATAAAGAAGATAGTGATGTCCAGTGGAATGGTGCTATGCTCTTTAGAGATGATAGCCTCTTTTATTGCATAGGTACAGCACACTGAAGAACAATAGGGATTTTCAGTGTCTCTTGAGCCGACACATTGAATCCAGGCAATGCTTTGGGGGGGCTTCCTATCCGAAGGTCTTACAAGCTCCCCTTGATAAGGTCCTGAAGCCGAGAGCATCCTCTCAAATTCTATACTGGTTACCACATTGGGGTATTTCCTATATCCATAATTTGGAACAAGAGATGCATCAAATTCATCAAAACCGGGGCATAGGATAATGGATCCAACCTTAAGTTCTACAATCTTTTCCTTCATCTCATGATTTATAGCTTCTGCTTCACAGGCAGTTACACATTGCATACACTCAGAGCAAATCCCACAAGCAAGGCAGCGACTCGCTTCCTTGACCGCCATCTCCTCAGAAAAACCAAGCTCTATTTCCTTGAAGCTTGATTTCCTCTCCTCTCCAGGGATAGTGGGCATTGGCTGTCTCGGCTCCCTGGTTCTGCCAAAAGGAACGAAGGTAACATCGGAGGGCTTCCTTTCCTCGATAGCCCTTCCTTCTTTAAGGTCTTGATGGTTGAGGTATCTGATGATAGATTCTGCTGCCCTCTCACCAGCAGCCACAGCTTCAATTGCAATGGAAGGCCCAGTCTGGCAATCCCCTCCGGCAAAGACTCCTTTTCGGCTTGTTTCCAAAGTTACCGGGTCAACTTCGAGAGTGCCTCGCCTGGAGATATTTATTCCGCTATTTTCTAAGAAGAAAAGATCAGGTGCCTGTCCGATTGCAGGAATTACCATATCAATCTTCAAATCAAACTCAGAGCCCGGAATAGGAATAGGGCGCCTCCTTCCAGAAGCATCCGGTTCACCAAGTTCTATACGAGTACACTTTATTCCGGCAAGCTTCCCATTTTCTGAGAGAATCTCTACCGGAGCAACCAGATATTCTATCTTTACCCCTTCAACTTCGGCTGACTCAACCTCTTCCTCCCTGGCAGGCATTTCAACCCTTGTTCTCCTATAAAGAATTGTGACCTCTTCAGCACCCAAGCGAAGAGCACAGCGGGCTGAATCTATGGCAACATCTCCACCCCCTATTACTGCCACCTTCCCTTTTGTCTTCACCTCTTTCCCTAAATTAACATCTCTCAGGAAATCAACACCGTGGATTACTCCCTCTGCATCCTCCCCTGAAACGCGAAGTCGCTGACTACGATGTGCTCCCACGCCGATAAAGATAGCTTTATATCCCTGTTCAAAGAGATCATCGATAGTTATTTCCTCCCCTACAGGAGTACTGATCTTTATCTTCACTCCCAGGCGTTTTATCTCCTCTACCTCTTTCTCAACGATGTCCTTGGGCAAACGGTACTCAGGAATACCTACATAAAGCATTCCTCCAACTACGGGGAGAGCCTCAAAGATAGTAACCTTATATCCCTCACGTCGCAGCCGGGAGGCGCAGGTAAGCCCTGCGGGCCCCGATCCGACAATAGCAACTTTTTCATCCCTTTCCTCTATTTCCGGCAATGGCAGTTCATCTTTTACAGAATCAGCGGCAAATCTCTTAAGCGCCCGCATTGAGATAGACTCTTCTAAAAGTCTCCGGTCGCATTTCTCTTCGCAAGGAGCGGGACAGATTCTTCCCAACATTGCCGGAAAGGGGAGTTTTTCCTTTATTAAAGAAAGAGCTTCTTTATATTTTCCCTTCGCAATTAGAGCTACATACCCTTGAACATTCGTCCCCGCAGGACAGGTTAAAACACACGGGGGTCTTTCCCTCTTCCCGATTGCGAAAGCATTAGGATAGGCCTGGGCAAAAGGTCTAAATATGGCTTTTGTTGGTGCTAAATTCTGCTCAAACTCGTTAGGAACCTCTACCGGACAGGCTTCGGAACATTCCCCACATCCTGTGCACTTAGCAAGGTCAATATATCTTGGATGCTTTAAGACCTTAGCCGTAAAATTCCCTGCCTTGCCATCAACATTTAGAAGTTCTGAACAGGAAAGTAACTCAATATTAAGGTGTCTTCCGCATTCGACCAGCTTGGGGGAGAGAATACACATGGCGCAGTCGTTAGTGGGGAAGGTCTTATCAAGCTGGGCCATCACTCCGCCAATGGCGGGGGATTTTTCCACCAGATAGACATAATATCCAGACTCGGCTAAATCGAGAGCTGCTTGAATCCCCCCAATTCCACCACCAACAACTAATACCGCACCAACTCTTCCATTTGATTTATCTAAAGTCATTTGGAACCTCGGACTCTACTTTTGTTGCGCTGCCTCTGCTAAAAGCTTCTCAGACTCGAGCTTAATCTCCTCTTTTTTCCTTTCCACAATTGACATAACTGCTTTATGTCGGATTTTTTGGGAAGCCTCGTCAATTGCCTTTACCTGCTCTGGAAATGAGGGGTAGACATATCCTTCTCGCACCGCCATGCTCCGTAGAGCTTTCATCACATCGGAAAATTTCACATTTTGCGGGCAATGAGCCTGGCAGGTATAACACTGGGTACAAAGCCAGGGGAAATTAGAGGAGAGGACTTCATTCCTCATTCCCAGAATCACCATTCGGATTATCTTACGAGGATTATATTCAGAGTCAATATCAGCGACTGGGCAACTTGCGGTGCAAAGTCCGCAGGCAAAGCAGCTCTTTATGTTCTCTCCTCCCGGCTCTTCAGCCACCTCGTATTTGAATTTAGCGTCTTGCTCGTTTAGGACTACAGTCAATTTTCCACCTCCTTACTCCTTGTCATTCTGAGCGCAGCGAAGAATCTCTTGTATCCTTTAGACCCTTTGCGGAGCCTGTCCTGAGCGAGATTCTTCGGTCGCTTCGCTCCCTCAGAATGACAGGAAGCGAAGGGCTCAGGGTGACAGAATGGTATTTTATAATCCGGCAGCTTCCAGGATATCGGGAACCCTTTCCTCTCTTCCGATAGCCATGATATGAACCCCATCGCAAATCTTCTCCTCCTTTATCTGTCTTATGAGCCTCCCGGCAATCTCTATTCCCTTAAGGATCCCCTTTCCTTTTGGAGCTTTAGAGAGCTCATCAATGAGATCCTGAGGGACAAAGACACCGGGAACGTTTTCGTTCATGTATGCTGCCATCTTTGCTCCGACTAAAAGCACCATCCCGGCCAGGATCTTAACCTTTTTATCCATCTTACGGGCCTGCTCCATGAACCTTTTAAATTCGTTTAGGTCATAAATAGCTTGAGTTTGAACGAAGTCAACCCCGGCATCAAGCTTTTTCTGGAATTTTATAAGCTGAGGCTCAATCGGATCTGCCGAGGGGGTAGCCGAGGTCCCAATGCAGAAGTCAACCTTTCCATCAAGCTCATTTTCTACCATATCCTTGCCGGAATTCAGGGTGTGAACCAGGTGAATTAGCTGAGCTGAATCAAGGTCGAAAACGGGCTTTGCTTCTTTATGGTCGCCGACATCAACAGAATCGCCGGTAAGACAAAGGACATTGTTTATACCTCGGGAGTAAGCAAAAAGGAGGTCTGCCTGGATTGCCAGGCGATTTCGGTCGCGGCAGGTTATCTGAAGGATAGGCTCTCCCCCATGCTCCTTGATGAGGAGGCAAGTTCCCAGGGAGGGATAGCGCATTACCGCGCTTTGATTATCGGTTACATTTAGACCATCTATCTTATCTTTGAGAAGCTCAATATGCTCAATCATTTTCTGGGTATTTGATCCTTTTACCGGTCCGGCTTCAGCAGTTATGATGAAATCTTTTGTTTTAAGCCTCTCTCTGAAAGCTTTTGCCATCTTGCGTTTTGCCATCTTGCACCCCCCTACAGGTGGAAATCCCAAATCCCAAGCTCCAAATCCTAAATAAATTCCAAATTCAAAATCATAAACTCACTTCAATCCCTTCGACAAGCTCAGGGCAAGGTTTTGAATTTTGCTTTTTGGCTATTTGTTACTTAAGCTTTCATCGCCTGGACTTTCCCCGGCCTTTTCACTGCTCGGAAGTTTTTCGGCTCATAATATTTCCTCATTAAATCAAGCCTCTCTTGCTTTTCAAGCCTTCGGTAGATAAGAACCCAGGCACAATCCTTCTCCGGGTCTATTTCGCACTTTCCTCCCTTTCTTGTTCCGCCGCAGGGCCCATTGAGAAGACCCTTAGCGCAGCGCACAACCGGACAGATCCCTCCGGTCCGGTCCAGGAAGCAATCGCCGCAGGCTCCACACATCTCAACCCAGAGCCCTTCCCCTTCCGGCATTCCTACAAAGGTAGTGTTGAGCGCCGGAAAGGCAGGCCTTTCCTCAAATACTTCGGCGACAGTCTGTACTCCTGCCCCACATCCCATAGAAAGAATTGCATCCACTTCCTGAACCTTGTCCCTCAGTTCCTCCACCATCTCCCTTTCACACTGCCTCTCAACCACGGCTTCCCGGATAGAAATTTTATCCTCGCCGAAGGAAAGCCTGAGCTGAGAGGAAAGGATCCCTACCTCCTTTTCCCCTCCAACCCAGCAGACGGTAACGCAGGTACCGCAGCCTACAACCAATATTTTCTTACCCGGAGCTATCATCTCCTTTATCTCTTCCATGGGTTTTCTCTCTGCTACGATCATTTCTTTTCACTCCCTCCAACCTGTTTAGAAAGCTTCCTCAGGTTATCTTTTTACCTGTCCTAACTTTCTTATTTTTTCGTCCATTTCATTTACCAGGCGAACAAATTTATGAGGTGCATTAGGGGCAAGGTTAAACATCCTTACCCGTCCGCTGTCTATACCAGCCTCCTTTAGAAGCATCTCGGAACATTTTACCCTTTCCTTCGCCCGGGTATTACCGGTAAGGTGATGACAGGCACCGTCCTCACATCCCAATACCAATACCCCTTTAGCGCCCTTCTCAAAAGCCTTAAGAATGTGTAACACATCTACCCTGCCGGCGCAGGGAACTCTTATAATTGCGAATATTTTCCGGATAGCCGAGCTTCATCCGGCCGGCAAAATCCACCGCTGGATAAGCCGAATGTTCACAACAAAAAGCAACAACCAAACCTGCCTGTCCTGCGGACGCAGGCAGGGGCGACTGGCTCATACTCGCCCTCCTATCACTTCAAGTTCGGAAATTATCTGTTCATCGAGGTAGCCCTTAAAACTTATGGCTTTCGCCGGACAGATCGCCGTGCATATTCCGCATCCCTGGCAAGCAGGGTCAAAGATCTTCGCTGCCTCCTTATCAGGTCCGGCTTCAACTATTCGGATCGCATCGTGAGGGCAGGCACGAATACAGGTCAAACAAATCCGGCATTTTTCGGGGTCAACCACTACCTTCTCTACTTCGACGGTTATCTTACCTTGAGATAAAAGCTTATAAGCGCCAAGAGCTGCCACCTCAGCATCTATCAACAGGCGATTTAAGTCCAGATCGGCATGGCAATTCCCGGCGAAGAATATCCCTGGCCTTGCCGAGTCCACTGGATATAGATGAATATTATCTTCTTGATAAAAATTCCCGGGGCCAAGCCCAATATTTAAGATGGAACTTAAGCTCTCAAAATCAGGGCGAGGGACGAGTTTTTCATCCACCACCAAAAGATCACAAAGGGCCGCTACCTCTTCCCTGCCCAGCAGAATGTCCTCAACCTTCACCTCTATCTTGCCATTTTCTTTGGAGATCTTTGGAAGTTCATCCCTGAACTTAAAGAAGATCACCCCTTTACTTCGGCAATCGCAATAGAGCCTCTCCAGGCCAGCGCCGTCCAGCTTTAGGTTTTTACAGAATACATAAATTTCGCTCCCAAATCTTTCCTTTAATGCCAGGGCATTGGTTAAAGTTAGGATGGTCTGGATTCGTGAGTGCTCATCGGAAAAGTCGAGGATAAATCCTACATCTCGGAGAGGCCTCTCAACTTCGGGCGATTTAAGCATCTCCGCGAGCCCTGATTGAGTCAGGATATTATCTCCGGGTTCAAAGCCATAAATTTGACTCAGGAAGCGAGTTTCATAGCCAGTGGCGATAATAACCGCGCCAAGGTTTTGCTGGGTCTCTTTGCCATCTTGACCTATCTTTGCCGTAAAGTTACCCATCTCCCCTTCCAGGCGCAGAAGCTTCGCTGAGGTTAGGACCTCTATGCCTTTGCTCTCATTAATCGCTTTTAATTTCGAAGCAAGTATCTCCTCAGGGCTTGTCCTTAGCCCATAGAGACTGGCAAATTCGCTCAGTCTTCCTCCCAATTTTTTCTCCTTTTCTATTAAAGTGGCCTTCAGATTTAAGTCGGAAAGCTTGATCGCCGCATGCATTCCCGCCAAACCTCCACCAACCACCAGGACATCCTTATTTACCGAAACCTCAACTCGCTCCAAAGGCCCGAGGAGTCTTGCCTTATTTAGAGCCCTCTTTACCTCAACCAGTGCCTTCTCGGTAACCTCCTTTCCAGGATGCGCCCAGGAACATTGCTCCCTGATATTTGCTAGGGAAAGGAGGTAGGGATTTAGCCCGATTCTTTCAAATAGCTTCATGAAAGTATGCTCATGGATTTCCGGCGAGCAGGCAGCGATTACTACCCGGTTTATATCTTTGTTCGAGATATCTGAGGCAATTTCTTCCTGTCCCTCTTCGAGGCAAAGCTTATGGCTTATCCTTACCTGAACGATGTCGGGGAGGCTCTTAAGCCTTTCCTTGATGTCCTCAAGATTGATGCTTCTCGAAATAGTTCCTCCGCAGTCACAGAGAAAGATGCCTATTTTTAGACTTTCTTGTCGAGTAGGCATCTTCAACAACCTCCTTTCCCCCTGATTAAATCAGGGGTTAATGCCACTAAATCCCCCCTCCCCCCCCGATGCCCATCGGGGGGGTTAGGGGGGATTTCCATTTAATACCTCTTTAATGTCTCGATGGCGCGAGATGCCGCTTGAACTGCGTGGGAGATGGAATCAGATATATCCCTTGGCCCCGGGCAGGTCCCGGCAAGGAAAATTCCTTCTACATTAGTTTCCGTAGATTCAGCATCGTCTTTGGTGTCAAAAAATCCAAAGGCTCCTAAGTTAATGCCCAGGACCCTCGCCAGGCCCCAGGCATCCCTCCTCGGAGAGATACCAACCGACAAAACCACCATATCGAAGGACTTTCTTTCAACCGTCCCCCGGGCGAAATCCTCATATCTTACTTCAAGTTCCCCGGAAGGATTTTCACAAACCTCTACCGGCATCCCCTGGAGAAATTCGATTGTATCCTTGCTTTCCTCATAGAATTCGCCAAATCCCTTTCCTGCTGTCTGAAGGTCCAGGTAAAATATAGTCACTTTCGTCTCCAGATTTTGATACTTAAGCATCCGGGCAAACCTTATCGCATACTTGCAACATACCTGAGAGCAGTAGCCCCTACCGATATACTCATCTCGTGAACCAACGCACTGCACGAAGGAAACACTTCGGAGCTCCTTTCCATTCCTGGGCAATTTGATCAAGCCTTCTTGAGCGACCATCCTTTCAAGGTCGAGGCTCGTTAGGACATTAGGATAACTACCATAACCAAGAAGCCCCTTCTCCTTAGCATCGAAGACTTCAAATCCGGTGGCAACGATCACTGCCCCTACGCTGAGCTCACGCCTCTGAGCTCCTTCGGTAAAGTTAATGGCTTCCAAAGGACATTCATCCCGGCAGATGGTGCATTTTTCCCCTTTATAGTGGAGGCAATTTGCTTTATTGATGGCGTATGCTTGTGGTACTGCCTCAGGGAAAGGCAAATAAATTCCCTTTGGCTCAGAGGGACAAAGCTCAGCGCAAACACCGCAGGCGGTGCATTTTTCAGGGTCGACGAAGCGGGGATTTTGGCGGACTGTGACCTTGAAACTGCCTGGCTCACCGCTTACTCCTATTATTTCTGAGCTGGTTAGGATGGAGATTAGGGAATGAGCTGTCACCTGGTGTAGTTTTTCTGGCAGCAAACAGACCGAGCACTTGCTACATGTCTCCGTTGCTTTACAGCAGAAGGAAGCAGCCCATCCCCCCAGGAAAGGCTCCCTTTCGATTAGATGAACTCGGAAGCCATTATCGGCGAGGGTCAAGGCTGAAGCCATCCCGGCCACGCCCCCGCCAATGACCAAAATCTCTTTGTTTCCTCCCGTCCTAGCCTTTCCTTTCCCCCGTTAGAAATCATCATAAAGCGCATTGCCCTGGGGGTGACCCCCCTAAGGCCCTTGCCC
>JAUWWP010000135.1 GCA_030616835.1 Deltaproteobacteria bacterium
AGAATAAAAATAGAGAGTATCAGCATGGTTTAGAACAGAGGATAACCGAGAGGACATCTAAATTGGAAGAGGCCTATTCTCAGCTTAAGCAAGCCACTTTCGATATGGTAAGGGCTCTCTCCAGGGCGATCGAGGCCAAGGATCCCTTTACCAAAGGGCACTCTTATCGGATGAGTCAACACTCCCTGGAAATAGCAAAGAAACTTAATTTTTCCGAAGAACAGTTGGAGATTCTGGAGTATGGTTCTTTATTGCACGATATTGGGAAGATTGGGATTAAAGAAGCCATCTTAAAAAAACCCGGCCGCCTGAATGCAAGAGAGTATGCGTATGTACAGCGCCACTCAATAATCGGGGAGGAGATCATGAGACCGGTAGAGATCTTTCGTCCTGCTCTGCCTCTGATCCGCAACCACCATGAGCATTTTGATGGCAGGGGCTATCCTGATGGTCTCAAGGGAAAAGAGATAAACATTTCTGCCCGGATAATTGCTGTTCCTGATTCTTTTGATGCCATGACCAGCGATAGGCCTTATCGGAAAGCACTAACAGTTGAGGAGGCTCTGTTCGAAATAAAAAGAGTCCGTGGGACCCAGTTTGATCCCCAGATAGTTGATGTCTTTATCGGGGATAATATATATAATAGATATATAATTTAAGGCTCATCCCGGATTATTGTGGGTAAAAAATCCAAATATCAAAAGCCTACTTCGCCGTAGTAGCTAAGGGATTTGGGGGGGATTTTGGGGTCACATCTTCATATGTCATTTATTCTGCCAAGAGTGCAGGCCTGAGTTTGGTTCTTCCTGATATTAGTTATGGAGCTAATGAAACACCGACCCCTTTCATATTTAAGTATTGTGTCCCCGGAATTCCTGGTATCAGGCGCTTCAAGGAGAAGCTGGAGAGGGAAGGATCTCTCAAGGAGAGGATTGGTTATGTTTAAAGTAACGATCTGACCCCCTTCTTCTTTAGCGAACACGGGGTCTAAAGCCCCGTGTGAACCCCGTAAGACCTTCGGTCTCTTACGGGGTGAGCTTCTAACGGGGTTCACCTGAGGCCTTTTGCAGGGCGGTGACACTGGCCAGGGAGTAAGCCTTTTCTAAAAAAAAGACGATATTTTCTTTTCCGACCATAAAGGGTCCTTCTCCCATTCTTCTGAGGATAGCATTTTCCACCTCCGGAGGGGCAGGGTTTACTGAAAAGGAGTCCAGGGCCCTTCCCGCCTCCCAGAAGGCTCCCAGACATTCCTTTAAGGGGGCAACCTGGGCCTCTAAGGGAAGCTCGGTGCTGTCAGATATAGTACCCTCATCCTCCGATAATATTATCGAGCGCTTTTGGTGCAATGTCTCGATAATTTCATCCCTGCTGCGGCCCCGGAGTTTAAAAATGAGAAAGGGGTCCCCATCGAAACGCTCGGCCAGAAGGTAATAAACGGCAGCAATGTGTTTACAGGGATTGGCCCAATCCGGGCAACTACAGTCGGTATTAAGATCTGTCCCTGATGTCGGGAAAAGGGGAACTTTAGCTTTGGCAAATGCGTCTTCAATATTTTGGGGCATTTCCCCAGAAAGCAGCTTGGCTGCAAATATGGCCTGAGAGGCCATCACCTCCGCTACCTTATCCCAGTTTTTATCTGAAATGGGTTTAAGTCGGATTCCAACCGAATAGGGTGTCCGCCGGGTACCCTGAACCTTGGCAGTCACTGCCCCTTTTTGAACATCGATGGAGACCACTTGTCCCCGGCGGGCATACGAGCGCCCCCGTCCCAATCTTGCGCCCATGTTGAAGGATTCCAAAACATCGATCCAGCGTCTGGACCACCAGGTTTCACCAATGGCTCCCCTTTGAGTTCTGGTTTTAATGCCGCCCTTTACCTCTTTTGGCCGGGCAGGCTGATAATAGCCCCAGTAACTTCTCCAACTGGTCAAGACTCACTCCTCTCCTAATGCCTCTTTACTTAAGGCAAATATCTCTTTGAGTTGATCGGTTGACATTTCCGTTAGCCAACCCTCGCCACTTCCGATGATACTGTCGGCAAGCTCCTTTTTCTGCTCAATCATCTGATCGATCCGCTCTTCCAGGGTACCGACGCAGACGAACTTGTGCACCTGCACATTCTTCTTCTGACCGATCCTGAAGGCCCGGTCAGTAGCCTGGTTTTCCACCGCCGGATTCCACCAGCGGTCGAAATGGAAGACATGATTGGCAGCAGTCAGGTTGAGGCCTACCCCTCCAGCCTTAAGCGATAGGATAAAAAGGGATGGGCCGTGATCCCCATCCTGGAAGCGCTGAATCATTCTATCCCGATTTTTCCTGGTAGTGCCGCCGTGTAAGAAGAGAGCCTCTGTTCCTAAATATTCCTGTAAATTGTGGCGAAGCATTGCCCCCATACTGGCAAACTGGGTAAAAATCAGGGCCCGGTCGCCTTCAGATAGGGCCTCTTCCAGCATCTCTACCAGCCTTAGTAATTTGCCGGAACGTCCGGGAAGCTGGCTTCCGTCCTGGAGAAAGTGGGCGGGATGATTACAGACCTGTTTGAGCTTAGTGAGGGTGGCCAAAACTAATCCTTTCCTCTCAATCCCTTCACTTTTTTCTATCTTCTCCACCATCTCTTTTACCACTGCCTCATAGAGGGATGCCTGTTCCCGGGTAAGGTGGCAGAATACCTTCGTCTCTATCTTCTCAGGCAGATCCTTGATGATGGTAGAGTCAGTTTTCATTCGGCGCAGGACAAAGGGCTGAATCAATTTTTTTAGGACTCGGGCCCGCTCGGGATTGCGGTATCTCTCGATGGGGATGGCGAAATTGGTGCGAAAGTCCCGGGCTGATTTCAGGTAGCCAGGATTCAAGAACTCCATAATCGACCAGAGTTCAGAGAGACGGTTCTCCACCGGGGTGCCGGTGAGAGTGACCCGGTATCTGGCATTTAGCTTCTTTATCGCCTGGGTCTGTTTTGCCGCCGAATTCTTGATATTCTGGGCCTCATCCAGAACCACACACTCCCAATCAATGGCGGAAAGCCCTTTCTCATCCCGATATGCCAGGGCATAAGTGATGATAACCAGATCGTGCCTTTTAGCCTCTTTTTCAAAAGCTCTGCCGGAAAGCCGATCAGGGCCGTGGTGAACCATAACGGAAAGGGAGGGCCCGAAGCGTTCCACTTCTTTTTGCCAGTTAGCTACCACCGACATGGGACAGATCAAAAGAGTAGACCCCGGTCTTTTTTTTCTGTCCCTACGTTCATGTAACATGAGGGCAATAAACTGGATGGTTTTCCCCAGACCCATATCATCGGCCAGACAGGCACCAAACCCGAATTGTTTAAGAAAGGCTAACCAGGAGAGACCTCTGGTCTGGTAGGGACGGAGCTTTCCCTGGAAGGATGAAAGTGGCTTGAGGTTGGAGATCTTTAGGCCGCCAGAGAGCCTGTCCACGATCTCTTTAATCCATCCCTCAGCATCCATGCCCACTACCGGAAGGCCCACTTCAGAGGCTTCCTCTCCCCACCCCATTCGCAGAATCTCGCCCAGGCCCATCTTGCCTTTAGCCTGCCTTTTCTTAAAAAAGGCAATGGCCCTTTCAATCTCCTCGGGTCTCAGTTCTACCCATTGTCCCCTTATCTTAACCAACGGCACCTTAAGTTTGGCCAGTTTTTCAAACTCTTCGGGGGAGATGGTTTTATCGCCAATGGCAATCTCCCAGTGGTAGCGAACAATGCCTTCCATACCCAAAAGCCCGGAACTTGCTACCCGGGCATCGGTCTTGGGTTTCACCTTCAATTTAACCCCCAGCCTTGCCGCTGGTTTTTCCCACCAGGGGGGCAGCAGGACGCCAAATCCGCTCTGTTCCAGAAGCGGTGCTATCTGGCGCAAGAAGGTATAAGCATCACCGGTGGTCAGTTTCAACTCTTGGGGATGGGCGGCCTTTAAGCTCTCCTCAAGGGCAGGAAACAGGCAGGAGGCCTTACCCAGGTCGGTCAGCAGGTGCTCCTGGGGATTTTCTAATCGGCGCTTAAGAAAGGTGGCTACCCTTGAGCGGGTTTTCCAAACCTTCTCTGCCGGAACCAGAAGGCTTCGGTCATCGGTGGCCTGGAGGTAAAAACTGATATTCCATTCGTTCCCATTTTTGCCACCGCCATCGGGCGGCTCCAGTCGGAAACAGGTACGAAAGGGGATCTCCTTTGCCACCGGTTTAATCCGGCTGAGCCAGGACTTGATCTCCCTGGAAAAAGAGGCTAACTTTTCCGGCGAGGCCTTGAGCCTGGAATCAGGGCTTGAAAGCGCTCGCAGCCACTGTTCTGGTAAAGAAATCCGGGAGTGAGGTCGGCGGCGGGAGGGAAGAAGTGAGCTAGAACTAAAACTTTCTCTGATAAAAGCGTCAATAGTTTGATTAAGAAAGGTTGAGACCAGAGCCCCGGGTGATTCTGGATGCTCTTTCGATGATAAGACAAAGGCGCGACAGCAGGGAGGCATTGTTTCTGAAAGGAGCTTCGTATGTTCGGAATCTTTTTCGTCCAGGACTGCTTCCCAGACAGCTCGATAGGAGTCCCCCTTCCTCCTTTCTTTTAGGATGGTAGGGGCAAAGTTCTGCCTGGATATTAACTCAAGGGAAAACTTGGCCACCTCGCACCAGAAACCAAGAGAAATGCCAAAAGAAATTCCCGGGGGTGATTGGTTTGAGAGCGAGAGAAGAAAATCAAGACCAAGGGCAGGGTCAAAGGCAAGAGTATTAGTATCCCAGGGCAAAAGGTTGATTCTTTTCCTTTCCTCACCGTCCTCATCGCGAATCAGGTTAGGAGAAGGCAGGGGGCCATTTTTGGTAGAGGGCAGAAGAAGTGATAAAGTTGCCAGGGTTCCCCCTTCCGGCAAAAGGCTCCCGGAAAGGTCTTTGACCGCTTCTTTTAGTTGATCGGGGGGAAGGGCAAAGGGATGGGTTTTGGCTCTTTTGGGTTGCCGTCCCCGAGGTTTAGCAGCATTTATCGGCAGACTGGAAGATTCTGCCCAGAGATGAAGCTTACCATATTCAGCACTATCCCAGAGGGTATGTAAAACAATCAATGATTCTTTTCTCCCTAATGATAGGAAACAAAAAGGGGGAAGTTGGTTCTAAAACAACTTAATTATAATGTTTACCTCTGGTAATCCGTCAGACTTCACAAGCGATTGACGGATATTGGAAAATTCGGTATAGTTCTCTTCTTTTGCCCTGAGCTTGTCAAATATGAATCTTTTCATACCTCATCCTTCAAATTTTTCTCTCCATAGCCTTACCATAAATGAATATTCTTCTTCAATTAAATCTGGCTCCGTACCATTGTGTTCAAGCATACCAGCAATAATCTTTCTTGGGACTCCAAGACCGGTTGCTTCAATATAATGGTAATCTCTCAGTATCTCTTTAATCAGCTCATTACGCGTCACCCTACATCCTGCTTTCATTCGCTCTATCGTTACCGTGTTTGGAAGTCTTCCTGGACTGATAACCTCAAGGCGATCACCATAAATTGATAGTTCAATATCAGTTCCGCTAATAGTATAATCGCGGTGGGCAATCGCATTGACAATGCTTTCTCTAATAGCCTCCTCAGGATAATCAGGTCTGTCAATACGTCTGCCTTCCACCAGATCCGATTTGGAGCCGGTGTTTCTACAAACAAATTCTATAGCTTTCTCCACCAGTCCTGTATCCAGTATGTCCTCCTTCTCAGCAAATCTAGCAACTATTGGACCCCGCATTGTCTTTCTTTCAATTGCTTCGTAATCCTTTTCCTTCCCCCGGTAAGCAACTGCCGAGACACCGGCCTGAGGAAGATACCGGTTAGGATTTTTTCCAAAAAGCAATATTCCACCTACCGTAGGAATCGCTTTACCCCGGGATTCAACCATGATCTCTGTATTTATTAGCAGGGTTTCCCATTGTTCAGGTTCCTCTTGCTCAGGGCAATCCTGTCGGCGTATATTCCTAAAATAATTTGTGAGCCGGTTCATGTCCAGATCTTTCAAGGAAGAACCAGGGACAGCTTTAATATCATACCGAACTACGCCAGAGGCTTGATAGAGCCTTTGTTCTTCTTCTCGGGTTGCTTCCCGGGTAGTGCTCCCTATTCGCACGAAGGTAACCCATCGGCTTCCTTGGCGAGCTTTATAAGGCTTATCTGGGGTATCTTCTGGAATTGTTATTATTCCAATCCCCCTGTCACCTTCCCATAAAACAATCTCAAAATAGGGAATGATCGGCGGTTGTACATCATCAGAGCAGATATTCATTACCCATTCTTCTATATCTGAGCGTGTAAGTCCGGTGATAGTACCGTCATCTTCAACGCCAAGAAGAATGTAGCCGCCCTCAAGATTTGCTAATGAGGCAATCTCCTTTGCCAGGCTTTGTGGATGCACATCATCTCGTTTAAACTCAATGCCGGAGTTTTCGCCATTTCGGATAATCTCTAATAATTCCGTTTTATTCATAACCCTTCTATCTCTTTATTTGGGATGGTATTTAGATATATTTTCTTTGAAAATGTAGAAAAAGGGGCCGGCTTTCAATCTGAACGAGATAAACGCTACTAACCCTCTTAACGCTACTAACCCTCCCCAATTGTCATTCTATTCTGCCAAGAGTGCAGGCCTGAGTTTGGTTCTTCCTGATATTAGTTATGGAGCTAATGAAACACCGACCCCTTTCATATTTAAGTATTGTGTCCCCGGAATTCCTTTTGTCCCCGGAATTCCTTATCGAAGGATTTGAAAATGTGGGGAGATAGGAGCTGTCATTCAATTTCATTCCTTTTATGCCCAACCAAAAAGTAGCCTGTCCCCTTTTCACATGCTTGGTTTTCTTGCCAAGACAATTTCCGAAGTGAAGATGTAGTGGATAAACTCTTGCCTGACTTCACAGAACCCGGCTTCTTTCACAAGACCTTTCATCAGCACAGGACGACAGCCGCCCATCAGGTAAGGAACCCATCGAGCGGGTAGCCTTAGGTAGAACTTCTCCCACCAGGTAAGGA
>JAUWWP010000210.1 GCA_030616835.1 Deltaproteobacteria bacterium
CCAGGTTCTCCTCGTTCAGCTCGCCCGGGTAGTGGTACTCGATCCCGTCGAGGAGAGGCCCGAGCCCGTCCACCGCGCGCGCCGTCCATTCTACTGCGGTCTGCTCCTTCGCCTCCGGATGATAGCCGCCCGGCATGAAGCGGGTCGCATTGGGTCCGAGCCCCCAGATGCCGATGGAGTTCTTCAGGCTTTTCGCGCTCATTGTCTTCCTCCTTGGAAATTTAGAAAGCGTGGTATGTCAAGGCAAAAAGCAAGGGTTGACCCCTGCAATTTCATTGTTGCGAAATATTTTTTCTTCTGTCTAGACCTCGGCCTATAACATGATGTAAGGCTCTGGTGCATCAAGTCTCGGCTGTCTGGGCATAAATTGCAAGCATATCTTTTAATACCCATGTCAAGTTGTTTTAGAACCAACTTCCCTCTCTTCTTTTTTTGACCCTTTTAAAAAGGCATAGCTCGGCGCCGTCTCCACCTGTGAGGATGACTCCGCTGGTAATGTCCTCTGATACTTGTCGGAAGCCCCTTTTTACCTACCTTTACCCGCTTCCCACAAACCTTACAAGTAAAATACTTGACCTTCTGATTAGAGATTTTTTTATCCATAAAACACCAATATTCCAGTGAGGGGCAGAAAAGTACTTTAAATAACGCCTCAGAATCGCCTGTATTGAGAGATCTCTACCATAGTAAGATCTCTTAATATTAGTGGACCTGCCCTTTTCCCCTTGAGTAAGCACATTATGGTCTCTTTTTCAGTCTTTTAAATTAGGGGCCAGCCTCTGGAGCAGGGTCTGTGGAAACCTGGAGAAAAGGTGCAAAGGAAAAAACCTTTTCTCAAACCAGCCCCATTTTTAATGCTACGGCCCAGGGAGCTATTCCTGAGGATACCGCAGGGGTTTAATAGCTGTCCTCCAAGCAAGCTTATATGCCATATCCTTCAACTTGTATAAATTTATTTTCTCTGAGTTCTATATATTCCTTAGTCTTGCTTAACTTACTAATCGGACAACTATTCTACCAATTAAATATGTAATGATTATCAAGGCGACCCAATAAAAAAGCCGTCTTAATTTTCGCCTTCTTATCCGCCAGGACATTTGCTTGCTAAATTATGAATCTTTCTTTTAAACCTTTCAGTCACTTGCCTAGCTCTTATTAAACTCAATTTGAAAATGAGATCCTCCAGCTTCTTAACATCGTCTGCAACAAGAAATTGAATACCGATACCGGGATCTAATTTTCTCCGGGCAGCTTCTTCTTCCTCGATTATATAGACTACTCTTCCGATAGTCTTGACCTCTCCGAGACCTTCGGGAAAGAAGATAGTTAATTTAATTTCGGAGTTCAGAGCTGGGTATGGTGATGTAGTCTTCAAAAACATTCCGCCTTTACTAATGTTCTTAGTAAACTCTTCCATCATGAAATCAGCATTAGCGATTCTTATCCTGATGGCATAATCAAATCGAGTATCTTTTCTCTTTTCATTCTTCATATTTTTTTGAGATTAAGCCAGCCATACAGGGCTTAAAACGCCCATTTATTCCTCCAAGTCTTCTTCTCCACCTTGATTGCTGAGCTTTCCTTTACTGCTTTAAGATCCCGGTCTTAACACCAGTTCCTTCAGGTCATCGATAATTTGGTTATAATTACCTTTATACATATGCTTAACAATTTTTTTAATTTCATATTTGTTGAAGTAAGCTATGAGAGCTCTAAAAACTGCTTGGGCATCCCCGAGTCATGTCTCTTTAGTTATCTCTTTTATCTCTCCTCGCTTCACCCGGTCTTCTAATCGGTCCCGGTACTGATCTAATATTTTGCGCTGCCTCCTCATCTTTCATCCTCCTTTTCTCTTTTACTCTACTTTCAGTGTGCCCTCCTTTACCACCGAAGAAGTTTTACCCCGTTAGAAATCCGCCTTAGGCGAACTAAAGCCCCGTGTGAGACCCGTAATACCCTGGCCCCATTAGACAATTTGTCTAACGGGGTTTACCTGGGGCTTTCAGCTTTAGAGAAAAGATTATACAAGAGGGCAATCAGTATCCCACCAATAAAACCGTTGATGAATCCCCAGATTAGGCCGATGATACTACCCGGGAAGTAGCTTATTGAATAAGCAAGGTAAAATTGATTTAGTGCAATCAGAGTACCGCCTCCTCCTTTAAACCGAATCCAGATGGTAGCCAAAAATACAGTAGCTCCCCAGACAATTCCCAAACTAAGCCCCAGCGGAGCTGCCTTCCATTTCATTCGCCTCACCTCCTTAATTTTTAACTGATGCCAGGAATAAACGGGAAGGAGAAAGAGATGCTCAAAGAGATTCCGGAAGTAAGGGGGTCAACTATTTATTTGCCTGAGTCTCTTCCCTTTCATCCTCAAGTATTAACTGAACCAGGCAATTGCCCAGTTGAAATTTATCCCCATGACTTATAACTATTTAATCTATCCGGGAACCGTGGGAAAAAGTTCCATTGGTGCCCTTTAGAGTCAATAGTCCGGGTTTGACCCTGATTACCTCCTACAGGAGGGATTTTACCTTCTCAACCAGCTCCTGATAATTGCTGGATTTTGTTAAAAAATCATCTGCCTCTGATTGCACTGCCAGCTTCTTGAGCTCATCCTGATCTTTGACAGAATAAAGGATTATCTTCATTTCCTTATAAATATTACTCTCCTTGAGAATTTTGCAAATCTTGTCTCCCCCAAGAGTAGGCATAGTTACATCCATTACTATTAAATGAGGTTTAATTTTCGCTACTTTCAGGCTTGTGCCTAATGGCTGATCTGAGGTAAATACGGAATATCCTGCTCGGGTAAGGACATCTTTTGCTATTTCTAAAAGTACCTTATCATCATCAATTATTAGAATTCTTTTCTTTTCCATTTTTAGCCTCTTGTCTGGCAGAAATTGCCTTTCTTCGTTAAAGAATAAGTAATTTTTGATTGCATATAACCAATGTTTTTTCCAATACTAAAAATAATCTGATTTTTCTTCTTCTGAATTATCCCTGTAAAAAAGATTTTCATATTTGGGAAGAAAGAAGTCATATATTCATCCTGAAAAACAATAGTTCAATTAGCTAAGCTAATAAATATCTATGTATTTCCCTCCCTCATAGTTTTTTTGAAAATGTGAATTTCCCAACCACGCTCTTTTGCTAAACGCCTAAGTTTCGGATCAGGATTTACAACAATAGGATGATTTACTCTTTCAAGCATTGGAACATCAGATATGGAATCAGTATAAAAAAATGTCTCACCTATGTTCTTACCAAGTGAAAGAAGAAATTTTTCCGCAACAATTAGCTTTCCATGACCAAAACAAATTGGTTCAATTATCTCACCAGTTATAATTCCATTTTTCAATCTTGCCCAATTGGAAATAAGATAAGGAACATTTAAGAATTGACGGAGAGCTTCAGCTATATACTTCGGTCAAGCCGTGAGAAGAACAACAATATCCCCTTTAGCAAGATGTTTTTGAACAAGTTTCACTCCCTTTTTATAGATACGTTTACGGATCATTTTTTCAAAGCATTCAAATGATTCTTTGCGTATTATTTCATTATGAATCCCCTTTAGTACACGAAATGCAATGTGGTATATACGCTCACCAGTAACAAGGTTAAAACTATGGAGATTTGCGTATAAGGGTCCTAGAATCAGATAACGGAATTTAACTATTCCTTTTTTAAATAGATGATATGTTCCCAAAAGGCCGGTAGAACCTTTTACAAGAGTACGGTCTACATCAAAAAAATCTACATTTATATATTTTCTACTATTTGATGTCTTCCTTATTTCTAGCAGCGATTTTATTGTCTTCTCTTTACTTCTTTCCAAAAATTTAGTTTTATATTGCCTATTCCTGCGAAATTAATCACCGATTCCTGAGATGATGGGTCTTTCCATTCTATCTACTTAGCTACAAAGGATAAAATATAGCACCCAGAGAACCAGGTCCAGCATGGGTAGTGATGCTGGCGCTTATCGTAGTCCTTATGGTTTCAGCACAATTGAACCTTCCCTTTATGGTTTTAAGTAGATTATCTCCCTCCAATATGGCCATGGCATCAACCACCACAACCTTTATGGGAACACCTTGCACTATATCCTTTTCCATCAATGTAAGCATCCTCTCTATAGCTTTATCTCTTCCTATAGCTTTATCCTTAGTTATGATCTCTCCATCTTCCATAGTTAAAATGGGCTTCATACCTAATAAACCAGCCGTAATACCGGTTATTCTCTTTACCCTTCCACCCTTTACCATATATTCCAAGGTATCAACATAAAAATAGGCCTTTACTTCTTTTATAAGGGTGTCTATTAGCCTCTTTACATAATCCTTGTCCTTTCCCTCACGAGCTGCCATTGCAGCCTCAAGGGCTATCAGTCCAGATCCCATATCGAGCATCCTGGTATCTATGGCCATAACTTCGGGGGGCTTTCCTTTTTTCTTCTTATTGAATATATCCTGTGCGATTGATGCATTTCTATATATGTTGGCCAATTTAGAAGAAATATGGATGGAAAAAATGGTGCCAGCCTCTTTACCCAGATCGACATAGACCTTGACAAATTCAGCGGAGGTAGGGGATCCGGTTCTGGGAGGCTCCTTATAGGTCTTAAGCATTTTGCAGAAATCCTCATATTTTACATCCAACTCACGAAACTCCCTATCCGGGAAAACTATAGATGAGGAAAGAACGGTTATCCCATATTGATCGACGAAGGGCTTTGGAACATTGGATGCCGCATCGGTAACAATTTTGATCATTTTATTCCTCTATAATCTTAAATACCTCAGCCCCCTCCCTAGCCTTCTGTTTAACCTTTACCCCTATATCCTCGCCAGGTCAGTGGCGAAGGCATCGACATGGTGATCGAGTTCCCGGTATTTCATAAAGGTGCCCAAGAACCAGATCACATTATCGTCAGGATACTTCTTCACGCTTTCTCGAAGTATATCGCCCAATGACATTTTCGGAAAATCAATGTTCTTGGGGACCTCCTCAGGCCAGCCGGACTCCTTCTTGAACCAGATCTTCGCCTCATCTACCTTAAATTTCCTGTTCATTATCTTCTCCTTTTTCTTCATCGATTAATATCTCAACCTGCGTTATCCGTTATTGAAAATACTGGTCGGCATTGGCATTGATATAGCTGGCAGTGTGGGTGGCAAAGCCCATAATTGACAGTTGAGGGTTTACCCCTAAGGAGGAGGGAAATATGCTGCCATCGCAGATAAAGAGATTGGCCACATCATGGGCCTCACAATGAGAATTGACCACCGATTTCCTGGGTTTCTTTCCCATCCGGCAGGTGCCCATAGGATGGAAGGCCATCATCCCAAAGTCGGTTGCTTTAGCCCTCCTTTTTCTTATCTTATCTACTTCCTGTCTTGAGTTGATCTCAGGCAGACCAGGAAGGTAGGGGAAAACCTTTTTAGCCCCGGCAGCAAAAAAG
>JAUWWP010000276.1 GCA_030616835.1 Deltaproteobacteria bacterium
AGGTAGCGTCGCTAAAAGTTCCACTCACCACTACCTCCGGGACATTCAGTATGGCGAGATGAGTAGGGGAGGTAATGCTTACCAGTGGCTCGGTCGTATCCACCGTGATCCAGATGGTATCGCTTGCAGTTCCGCCATCGTCGGCCACTGCCGTTATGGTATAGGGCCCGTCAACGGGGACGGTCAGGGTAGCGGTGAAACTCCCCGAGCTGGTGCCGGTACTTATGGTTGAAGCAGTTACACTGTTGACCATAATTGCAACCGCAGTGGGATTGGGGGCGGAAAAGACCCCTTCGACTGTTAGGCCGGAGGTATTCACCAATGCTCCATTCAGAGGAGAGGTAATGAACACCGATAAGACGGCAAATTGGACATTAACTATGATCGGCGAAGAATCAGCCTCATTTCCGATCAGATCAGTGGCGGTGGCAATAATAGTGAGTGGGCCCGGGGATTGATCAGGTAAGATTACTATGAAGGTCCCTGCCTGGTGATCGACGGTCGCGGTCTCACCGTTTATCACTACCAAGTCTACCCCTAAGGTAGCATCGCTTACCGTTCCCCGGACGGTTACCTCAGGTCCGGTTACGGTAGTTCCATCCAGCGGGGAGGTAATCGCAACCAGCGGAGGCAGGGAGTCGATAGTTATATTAACCGGGGCGGAATCACCGGAGTTGCCGGCAATATCCCCGGCAGTGGCGGTAAGGATATTCAGGTCCTGAGAGAGCCCGGTAACCGTTACTGTCCAGGTCTCGGAGCCGGCGGCGGTGAAGCCATTTACCTTCACCCAGTCTATCCCGCTCCCCCCTGAATCAGTGGCAGTTCCGCTCACTACCACCGTGGTGGTAGCAAAGACCTGCCCGCTGGTAGGTGAGCTGATAAAGACCAGGGGTGCGTTGGTATCAATGGTGATCCCTACTGGAGCAGATAAGCCTGAATTGCCGGCATTATCCCAGGCCTGGGCCTGAAGGGTCAGGGGGCCGTCGGTCAGCCCGGTCAGGGTAGCTACCCAGCTTCCCCCAGAGACCTCGGCGTCCACTCCGTTTACGGTAACCCGATCGATACCGGAGGAGGGAAGGGGATCGCTCAGCGAACCAGATACCACCACCTCGCTCTGATTGAGTAAACTGCCCGGAGAGGGACTGCTAATAGCTATTAGTGGATCAGTGAGATCTACGGTTACCCCGATAGTGTGAACTGCTGAGTTGCCGGCTATATCTATGGCCTGAGCGCTGATGGTTTGAGGCCCCTCACCGGACAGGGTAATAGTTGCCGTCCAGTTGGCTCCATTGATTTCAGCGGTAGAACCATTTACCATTACTAAATAGATCCCGGAGGAGGGAGCCGGGTCATCTACCGTTCCGACCACAACCACTTGAGTGGTATTGAGATAGTCTCCAGCGGACGGGGAGGTAATGACTACGGAAGGATCTATTGTATCTATAGTTATGCCTACCGAGTCAGGATCACTCAGATTGCCCGCCTGATCTTCGGCCGTAGCGGTCAGATCTATGCTGCCCTGGACCAGGCCGGTCAGGGTGGCGCTCCAGTCGCTTCCGCTTATCTCGGCAGGGACTCCGTTTACTGTTACTCGGGCGATCCCGGATGAGGGCAAGGGATCACTTACGGTTCCGGTTACGATTACGGTAGTGCTGTTAATGACCGCAGCCGGGGTAGGTGAGCTGATATTAACCGAGGGAATAACGGTATCAATTGTTATATTGACCGAGGCCGGGAGGCTGTCGTTGTTGCTAAAATCCCGGGCGATTGCAGTAATTGTCTGCGAACCCTCACCCAAACCGCCCAGAACCACGATCCAGTTCTCCCCGATTATCCCGGCGGCCTCTCCATTTACCAAAACGGACTTTACCCCGGACTCACTGTCATTGGCGGTGCCGCTCACGGTGACAGTAGTGGTATTAAAGATAGAGCCTTCGGTGGGAAGGGCGATAGAGATTGTGGGCAGGGTAAAATCAAGGGATACCACCAGGGTGATCCTGGTGGTATCGGTATTGGTGCCGCTATCGGTAGCAATGGCAATAATAGTGAGCGGCTCATTGGTCAGCCCGGTAAGGGTAACGCTCCAGTCATTTCCAAATACCGAGGCAGTCTCCCCGTTCACTACTACCGAGGCAATGCCGCAGCCTGGTGCGGGATCATCCACTGTCCCTTCAACCACGGCCGCCGTGCTGTAGATCGTTGCCCCGGGCAGGGGGGAGGTAATGGCAACCGAGGGATTAACCGTATCAATATAGGCCTGTCTTGAGGCAGTTTCGGGATTGCCCGCATTATCAGTGGCGGTAACATTAATATTCAGGGGGCCATCAGTCAGACCACTTAAGGTGATGCTCCAGTTATCTCCGACTAACGAGGCGCTCTGGCCATTTACCATTACCTGGGCGACCCCATTAAGATCGGTGGCGGTTCCACTCACCACCACGGCAGTGGTATTAATGCACTCCCCGGACAGGGGCGATACTATCTCCACCTCGGGTAGGATTAAATCCACGGTTATTTGCTGAGAATCGTAGGCGATATCATCGAAGACGGTAACATACACCTCTATTGTATTGGGCCCGTCGGAGAAGTGCTCGGAGTCGAAGAAGGTGACGGAGTAGCCGCTAACCGGCAGGGTATCAATATACCATCCATTGACATAGAGCTCGGCCTCGAAACCATCCGGGGCATCAGTAGTAGCGGTTACCGTATACTGAAAGCCAGGCAGCAGGTCAGTGCTATCATCAGCCCATCCCAGCAGGGCACCATCCTGAGGGTCGGTGATCGCCACTGCCGGACCAATGAAGGTGACGGTTACGCAGGGGTCGGTGGTGAGCGGGCCATTAACCCCGTCATCCCAGACAGCGCAGAAGGTAGCAACTACCTGTCCGTAGGAGGGCTTGTCTGAGCAGACCTGGAATATGTAGCTTCCGTCTCCATTATCATTGATAAAGGTAAACTCATCCCGGGGCCCCCCGGGGTCGAGCCAGACGCCGGCATCCCAGATGCGGACATTCTCCAGGTAGGCCAGCTCCTGACCGTCAATACCAGTACCACCCTTGTTGGCATTATCCGGCCTCCAGGCAAATTTTATCCGGGTGGTATCGGTAGCAAAGGTATCAGGAATAAAGACCACCCGGGGCTGGTAAGGGACATCGAATTGGGTTACCAGGGGACCCATGACAAAGAAGACATTCAGGGTCTTCCAGATGGAATAAACACTGGTATTATTAGGCAGGGTAGTCCACTCTGGTGAAACGGTTATGGCGTTACTGGAATTAGACTCTATGGTTCTGGTCTGCCCGGCTCCGGTGCCGGAGACTATCAGAACCTGATCCCCGGCCCATTCATCAACTGTCCAGTTTTTATCGTTATCAGTCAGGGTAGTGGCATCACCGCTCTCAGCGGTTCCGGAGCCCCGAGAAGCGATATCAGAATTAGTTGCGGAGACGACAATGCTGTCCCCGGCATTTTGCTCGCTGGGTACATCAACCCCAACGAATCCGGCTTCAAAGGTGAGATACATCTCCGCGGTTCCCCGGAGATCAAGGGAATTAGAGGTTATCTGCCCACCAACAAACTCAGTCCCGCTGTCTCCCAGCTCCACCGCCTGGGTATCAATAACCCCAATGGTGGGAGAGCTGATGGAATCAACCACGGCAACCGGGGGAATGGTAATCTCAAAGTCCTCGATGGTAGGGCCCGATATCGTGGTGCCCGGGGGCTCAAAGCCCCAGCCGTATACCAGTTGGGTCACTGTTTCCTCTCCCCGGGAGCCGGACAAAACTACATTATCCAGGAAGGCATCATCGTTGGCTTTGCTGGCCCTCCAGACAAACCTGATCTGGATCTGCTTGCCATCGGCAAAATAAGCACTGGGAAGATAAACACTCATGGGGATAAAGTCGAAATCTCTATTGCCCGAGGGCCCCAAACCGCCCGGGGAGACCCAGCTATAAAGGGGATACCAGTTAGCCCCGTAATCATTGGTGGCGAGAACATACAAAACATCCTGACCCTCGGTATTATCGGTTCCCAGGAGGAAGTCCAGACGGAGGCTGACATATCCGGTGGTATCAATGACATTTGAGGTAAGCTCCCCATCAGTGCTGAGATTTGTATCTCCGGGAAAGTAGAGGCACTGAGCCCCGTAAGGGGTGAGGTGAGCTGGAGCGGTGAAGTAATCAGTTACCTCAACGGTGCCGTCGGTAACGGTAAAGCCTTCGATTAGAAGAGGAGTGATGGTAGAGCTCGGTGCTTCAAAGGTTACGGCAAACATGGTCTGGGGGCCGGAAGGGACA
>JAUWWP010000371.1 GCA_030616835.1 Deltaproteobacteria bacterium
AGAAATCCCATAATAGTACTGAATTACTACTATCCAGTGCATTTTTCGCCAATAGAATTTTATTTTATCCTTTATATTTCAACAATACTCATTCGAAGGACATGGCAAGAGTAATAAAGGGGGACAGCTCTATTTATTATTTTTTCTCGGCCTCCCTCTTTGTTTTACCACTTCTTCCACATCGGACGAAACTCGGAATGGTTTCCTGCCTGTCCTACCATGTCCTGAGCGAAGTCAAAGGGCTCAGGACAGGGCAAACTGTTCCCAGTTTATCTCCCGGGCATCAAAGATCGGTCCGTCGGTGCAGATCTTCCGGTGAACTCTCCTATTTAAATACCTCCCACCTTTTCCCCTCTCAGAGGCCTCTACTGCACAAGAGAGACAGGCACCAACCCCACAGGCCATCCTTCCCTCCAATAATACCTCGCAATCAATAAGTTCAGCGCTGGCTAACCGGGCCACCTCTTTCAGCATTGCCGGGGGGCCGCAGGAATAGACCTTTAACTCCTCCCTTTTAAAATACCCCTTAACCCTCTCCTCCTCAAGCTTCCCCTTGAGCAGATCCACTGCGGTCATCCCCTGTTCCTCATAACCTACGGTAACCCGGCATCCGATCTCTCTGAACTCATCGATAAGCGTGATCGGTTCAACTGAAAGATCAGGACTGTGTTTATGAATGCACAGCTTCCCCAAAGGAATGCTCCGTTTATTCAAGACACCGAGCAAAACCTTAGTTTCCTTTCCCAACCGCCTTAAATGCTCAGCGATGGCAAAGAGGGGGGCAATGCCGATCCCTCCCCCAACCAGATAGACAACCTTTAATTGGCGATCAACCTCCCGGATTCCATTTCCTAACGGTCCTAAAAGATCGACACTTTCTCCGATCTCACTTTCAGCCAACAAATTTGTTCCCTTTCCCGTTAGCTTAAACAGAATATTTACCCCTACCCTTGCTCCGGGACGCAGGAGCCTCAAGAACCCAACTGGCAGATGGTTTGTTTCCTTCAAAAATTTTGGCGAGAAATTTCGGCAGTAAACCCGATGAAGACTAAGGGGACGGCGTAGAATCTGCGTCTCTTCCCATTTTTGCCTATCCTGGGAGAGCTGGGCTGGGGAATCGATCTGCCGGTAATCAAATTGCCGGGGATACTGCTCATCGGTACACAATACCTGAAGGAACTGACCCGGCCTGATCTGCCTTCCAATAAGGGGGCTTTCCAATCTCAACTCACAGTGCCTGGGTTTCTTCGGGGAATCCATTTCGTTAAAATCGAATTTAACCTCAACTACCTTTGCCTTCTCTTCATAGATCTTCTCTCCCGGAGGGAGATTTATCAGGGAATCAGGATTCTTATAATACTCTTTGAGATCATTAAAATAGAGATAATCCCAGTAATCATACCTGCCAGTCTCAATATCATCAATCAAATTAGCAAACGGGCCTGCCTGGCCGGGGCCTCCCGGTATTACCAGAATCCTTCGGGTCTCCGGGGAGGATTTTATTAATTCATCGGAATAGCTTTTAAGGGTGGGTGAGGGCCGGTTATTTTCAACCATCTGGAAGTGATAAAGTATCCTATTTCTTCTGAACCAGAGGATATCAAACTGTTCGATTCCCTCTCTGATTCTCTCCAGATCTTCCGGCAGAGGCAGATAATTCAGAGTAAACCCACTGCTTAATTTTTCTTGAACATGCCGGTTTTTCTTCCCTATCCATACCTTAAACTTACTGCGAACTCCCAGCTCGGCTAATATCAAGACCATTTCCCAGTACATCTGTTTAGACATACCCCCCTACCCTTTCACTCGCCTTATATCCGCACCCAACCTGGATAATTTCTCCTCAATCCTCTCATATCCCCGGTTGAGGTGATAGATCCGGGAAATCTCGGTAACCCCCTCGGCCGCCAGGCCGGCCAGGATCAGAGAGGCACTGGCCCGGAGATCAGTGGCCATCACCGGAGCCCCACTGAGTTTCCTCTCCCCCCGAACAATAGCACTGTTGCCCTGGATCTGAATATCCGCTCCCATTCGCTTGAGTTCACTTACATGGATGAATCGGTTCTCAAATACAGTCTCGGTGATTACACTCCGGCCCTCAGCCAAACACATAAGGGCCATTATCTGGGCCTGCATATCCGTGGGAAAGCCCGGATAAGGGAGGGTCTTGATATCTACACTCCTTAGCCTATCCCCGGCAGTTACCCTGATTCCTTTATCTTCCGGGACTATAGCAACCCCGGCTTCGGTTAACTTGGAGAGCAGGTCATCAAGGTGGTCCACCCGGCAATTATTGATCTTTATCTCCCCTCCGGTTATTGCGGCTGCAATCATAAAGGTTCCGGTCTCGATGCGATCGGGCATAATCCGGTGCTCCACTCCCTCCAGCCCATCTACCCCTTCCACGGTAATTATATCAGTCCCGGCCCCCTCGATTCTGGCCCCCATCTTATTTAGCACCCCGGCCAGCTCCACTACCTCGGGCTCACAGGCAGCGTTTTCCAGAATGGTGGTTCCCTTAGCCAGGCAGGCAGCCATTAAAACATTCTCGGTACCGGTGACGGTAGCGGTATCAAAATATATCTTACTACCCCGGAGCTTCCTTGCTTCCGCTTCAATATAACCATGATTCAAATTTATCTTTGCCCCCAGAGCCTCCAGTCCCCTCAGATGGAGATCAATAGGACGGGCTCCGATGGCACATCCCCCCGGCAGAGAGACCTTGGCCCTGCCCAGTTTGGCCAGCAGTGGACCCAGGACAAGGACCGAGGCCCTCATTGTCTTAACCAGCTTATAAGGGGCCTCCGAGCAGGTCAGATTATCCGCTCTGATCCTCAGATCCTCGCTGCCTTCAATCTCCAATCCCAGGTGACCCAAGAGCAGCTTCATGGTGGCAATATCTCCCAGTTGGGGGACCCCTCTGAAGATATTCCATCCCCGGGTAAGGATGGAGGAGGCCATCAGAGGAAGGACCGCATTCTTTGCCCCGCTGATCAAAACCTCTCCCTTGAGTCTCCTGCCTCCCCTGATCACCATCTTTTCCAACCTGCCTTACCTCCTCCCTCCTGATTTTATCTGAGCCTTAACTACCCTCTGCTGGTCTGAGTAATCCTTGACGATCATTGGTGCTTGATACCCTCCCCTCTCCTTAAGGAGGCCCGCAACCTTCTCTGCCTGCCCTTCCCCCACCTCCAGAAGGAGCCAGCCTCCGGGCAAAAGAAACTTATCAGCCTGATCGGCAATCCGGCATAAAAACTCAAGGCCCTCTTCCCCTCCATTTAGGGCTTGACGTGGTTCAAAATCCCTTACCTCCAGCTCAAGTTGATTGAATCTGCCCGAGGGGATATAGGGTGGATTGGAGATGATAAGATTAAAGCAGAGGTGGTTA
>JAUWWP010000097.1 GCA_030616835.1 Deltaproteobacteria bacterium
AACCACGAATTACTCGAATTACACGAAGAAATCTTCCTTTTTGAGAATTGGTTATTTGCTTTCCTGCAAGGTATCTATTATTATTACTTAAATCGCTTATAAATCCTATCGGAGACGTTAAGTTCGGTGGATTGGAATCTTTCGCTTCTTTTCGTATTTGGTCACTTACTGCATTGGGGTAGTAGTGCTGATGGATTGGTCAGAAGGCTTTTCCTCCGTTTCTATATTCGCTACGAAGTTCCCATCTTTAAGCTTGCTCTTCGCTTTATTTACTCCCGATGGTCTGATTTCTGGATATTTAAGAAATTGTTCATAATTTTTATTGGGTATCCGGTGAAAAAATGGGGGGAGACCGGATACCCTTTGTTAGCATCTGAGGTAAAGGATTTTATTGCCTCTTTACCGGACAAGACCGTATTTTCCCTGGGAGACTGCCGCTGCCGTTTGTCGGTTAAAGGCCCCTGTGAGCGTTATCACCAAGGTCTTTGCCCCCATCCTCTGCTGACTGAGATCGGAATTAGCTGGGGAGCAGTCTATTACAAAAAGGAGCCCCCGGAAAAGGAGAGACACCGGGTAGCTACCAGGGAAGAGATACTGCGGGTTATTGATGATGGTCTCCAAAACGATCTCGTTCCCTGTCTTTATTCTTTTTGCATAGCCGGGGGGATAGAGGGAAGAGAATATGTTATCTGCAACTGCTGTAAGGGGCGGTGTGCTCCTATTCTTCTTCGGAAAAAGGGAATAAATATGATGATGGACGGGCACTATCAAGCCCGGGCCCTACCTGAAAATTGCACCGGATGTGGAGATTGCCTGGAGAGCTGCCCCCTGGATGCTGTAAGCGTTGACCCGGTGCTGAAGATCGGGGATTGCTTCGGCTGCGGGTTGTGTGCAAAGAAGTGCCCGAGCGGGGCAATTAAAATGGTAGCCCGGTAAACCCCGTTAGAAAGCTCGGACAGGGCATTAAACCCCGCCCTCGCTATCAAATTTGTCCTCGCCAAAGGGCGGGGCTTTCTAACGGGGTAAAACCGAAGTCTAAGACGGAGGATTAGGGCCGATCCCCTTCGACAGGCTCAGGACATGGCTTCGAGACTCCCCGATGGGCATCGGGGCTCCTCAGGACGTCGGCCCCTACGTTGTCTTCCTTCATTATTCTATTTTTATGTCCTAATTGCAGGAAAGGTTAAAAAATTGTTGACTTTTAGTGGGGGATTTTTTAAGATTACAGAAATTCCAATTCTCAAGAGAAGGAGGTAGAAGATGGGACTTTTAGATGGGAAGGTTGCAGTTATTACCGGTGCTGGTGGAGGTATCGGGAAGTGCCATGCTCTGGCCTTTGCCAAGGAAGGCGCTAAGGTAGTGGTTAATGATTTAGGTGGGGCCCGGGATGGTACCGGAGGTGGGGGAGCGATGGCCGATGGGGTGGTGGAGGAGATCAAGAAGGCGGGAGGAGAGGCAGCAGCTAATTATGATTCCGTCGCCACGATAGAAGGGGGAAAGGCAGTGGTTAAAACCGCTGTTGATAGCTTCGGCAAGATAGACATATTAGTTAATAATGCCGGGATCCTCCGGGATAAAACCATGTTGAAGATGGCCGAAGATATGTGGGATCTAGTTATTGCCGTTCATCTCAAGGGAACCTTTGCCTGCACGCAAGCGGCGGCCGCGGTTATGAAGGACCAGGGAACCGGGGGGCGGATTATCAATACCTCGTCTACCTCGGGGCTGCTCGGAAACTTCGGTCAGTCCAACTACGGAGCGGCCAAGGCCGGGATAGCTGGATTCACCCGGGTTACCGCCCTGGAACTGCAGAAATACGGGGTAACGGTGAATGCCGTGGTCCCGGTAGCCCTGACCAGGATGACCGATGACCTGCCGATGTTTGCCGGAGCGAAAGCAGGGGAGATCGGACCCGAATTTATCTCTCCAGTGGTGGTATTTCTCGCATCGGATCTGGCCAAGGATATAACTGGGAAATTCATTGGGATTCAGGGCAATATGATAAATTCTTACAGTATGAAGGTCTCGGAGGGAGCAACCAAAGCCGAGGGGATGTGGACTCCGCAGGAAATAGCGGATAGTATTGAGAAGATTCTTTAGGTCTGAGTTTTATGAAAACATCTCAGAATACCCCGTTCCCTGTCCTGAGCCTGTCGAAAGATGTGAACCGGGATAAGAATTTCACCCCCTCTCCTTCGACTTCGCTCAGGACAAGCTTTATCCTCCCCCATCCCTTCGACTTCGCTCCCCTCGGCTCCGCTCAGGGCAGGCAGGACAGGCAAGGGGGAGGATATTTTTTTGGATACAAATCCTGTGGGCGGGGAGTTTTCCTGGGAGCTAAGTAAGGTGAGGGTTGCTATTCGTATCTGATGGCCTCGACCGGGGTTAGCTGTGAGGCCTGCCAGGAGGGGTAGAGTGTAGCCAGAAAGCTGATACCAATTGCCGAGAGAGACACCAGGAGGAAATACATGGGCTTCATCTCTACCGGGAGGGTAGTGAGATAGTAGACATCACCGGGCAGATGAATAAACTGATATCTATCCAGGATGAAGCACCACAGATAGCCATCAATTAATCCCAGGATTGTCCCGGTAATCCCAATAACGAGCCCATCAAAAATAAATATCTTCATAATACTCTTTGCCGTTGCTCCCATAGACTTAAGGATTGCGATCTCCCGGTTTTTCTCCATTACCATCATTATCAGGGTGCTAATGATGGTTAAAGATGCCACTATGGTAATTATTAATAAGATAATAAACATTGTTGTCTTCTCTAACTTCAGGGCGGAGAAGATATTTCGATTCATCTCCTTCCAATCCCGGGTATAATAGGGATAGTCCAGCTTCTGTTGAATCCCGGTAGCTATCTTGTCGGCTTTATTGAGGTCGGTTGTCTTGAGTTCGAGCCCGGTTACGGTATCACCCATGTTAAAGAATCTCTGGGCCTCGGGGATGCTGATATAGGCTAAGCTGGAATCGTATTCATACATCCCGGATTCAAAGATACCGGCTACTTGAAACCGCTTGATCCGGGGCTGCATCCCGAAGGGGGTCATTGTTCCTAAAGGGGAAACTACATTCAATAAGTCACCATAAAATGTCCACAGGTTTCGGGAAACCTCCTTTCCAATAATAATCCCGGGGTAGGAGGGAGCTTCAGCTCCCTCACCCTGCGGTCGGTTCAGTTCCGAAAGACTCCCTTCGCTCAGATAGTTGTCGAGCTGGGTAACCTTGCCTACCGTTTCCGGATCAACTCCGCGTATGGCCACTCCCGCGACATTATAATCAGAGGTGAGCATCACCTGGTTGAAGATAAAGGGGGAAGCAGCTTCCACCCCGGGGAAGCTTTCGGCCTCCTCCTTCAATCGGCGATAATCTTCAATTGCTCCGTTATGATTTAAAACTACGATATGGGAGTTAGTTCCCAGGATCTTATTTCTAAGCTCCTCCTCAAAGCCAGTCATTACCGAGAGAACGATTATCAGGGCCATAACCCCGGCCATAACCCCGGCGATGGAGATAAAGGTTATAATGGGAACGAAGGGATGCTTTCCTTTAGAAAAGATAGCCAGAAAGAGAAAAAGGAAAAGCAGAAATAAGAAAGGGCTGAGGATGATCAGGGTTACGGTTAAACCGAGGGTGATAGCTGGACTCAGTCTTCCCTTAGGATTGAGGTATCTCGAGGCAATAAATAGTTCGTAAGACATCTTTATTTCGGTCTTAGCTGGGGAAAGATGATGACCTCCCGGATTGAGGCCGAATCAGTGAAGAGCATTACCAGCCGGTCAATGCCGATGCCCTCACCCGCGGCCGGAGGCATTGCGTACTCCAGAGCCCGAAGGAAATCTTCATCGATCTCCGGGCCTTCATCTGCTTCGGACTCTTTCTTCTGCCTTTGCTGCTGGTTAAATCTTTCTCTCTGTTCAAGGGGATCATTGAGCTCGCAGAAGGCATTGGCAATCTCCAATCCCGCAATGTAAAGCTCGAATCTCTCGGTTAGCTCCGGATTCTTCTCGTCAACCCGAGCCAGGGGGGAGACCTCCCGGGGATAGTGAGTAATGAAGGTAGGTTGAATCAGCCGGGGCTCGACGATGAGTTCGAAGATACCCACCTGGATCTCACCCAGGCTTTCCTTTCCGCTGAGCTCGAGTCCTATTTTTCGGGCAAACTGAGTAGCCTTTTTTTTATCCAGGAGATCCTCGGCCTTGGCTTTCCCGTAGTTTTCAATTGCCTGCAAAAGGGTGAGCCGCGGCCAGGGAGGGGTGAGATCGATCGCCTGGCCCTGGTAGTTGAATTTCACTCCTCCCAGAACTTCCTCGGCAATTGAGGTTAGCATTTCCTCAGTTAGATTTATCAGATCGTGGTAGGTAGCATAGGCCTGATAGAATTCCAGCATGGTGAATTCGGGATTATGAACCGGGGAGAGCCCCTCATTTCTGAAGTTACGGTTGATCTCATAGACCCGCTCGAGCCCGCCGACCAGCAGTCTTTTTAAATAAAGTTCGGGGGCAATGCGCAAATATAGATCAATTCCCAGAGCCTTGTGGCGGGTCTTGAAAGGCTGAGCCGCCGCACCTCCAGGGATGGGGTGCATCATCGGGGTTTCGACCTCAAGAAATTCCTTCTGGTCGAGAAATTGACGCAGCAATTGAATGATTCTGGTCCTCTTATAAAAGATTTCCCTGACGGATGGATTAACAATAAGATCCAGATACCTCTGGCGGTAGCGGGTCTCTACATCGCGCAGGCCGTGCCACTTCTCCGGGAGTGGTCTTAATGATTTGGCGAGCAGCTTGATCCCTTTAACCTTGATTGTCAGCTCCCCGGTTTTGGTGCGGAAGATGGTCCCACTAATACCCACCAGATCACCGATGTCCAGGCGGGAGAAAAGCTCGAGTCCAGCCTCTCCAACAAACTCCTTTTTTATATAAGCCTGAGTTTTTCCCTTCCGGTCCTGGAGATGAATGAAAGCGGCCTTGCCAAAACTTCTGAGGGCAATTATCCGGCCCGCAAGCTTGAAGCACTCCCTCTCCTTTTCCAGTTCCTCTGCCGAGAAGGCTTGAAACCTCTGATGGAGCTCGGCGGTAGTGTGGCTGACCCGAAAATCATTGGGGAAAGGGTTGATCCCCTGGCGGCGCAGCTCCTCCAGCTTCTTAAGCCGCTGCTGCCTCAGTTCATCGATTGGTTCCATTATAATTAGATGGTAGATTGTAGATTTCAGATTTCAGATTATTGATCATTGGAATTTGAACCACGAATTACTCGAATTACACGAAAGAAACCGAAATCCTGAGGAGCCCCGATGCCCATCGGGGCTCCTCGAAGGATTGGGATTTGGAATTTAGCCATTGGTCTGCCTTAACGGGAAGCGGCTTTGCTTAGCAGATAAGCCTGGATAAATTCATCCAGCTCACCATCCAGTACCGCTTCGACATTGCTCACCTCCAGATTGGTGTGATGATCCTTCACCATTTTGTAAGGATGAAGAATATAGGAGCGAATCTGGCTCCCCCAGGCGATCTCCTTCTTGGTTTTCTCTAATTTTTCCATTTCCTCAGCCCGTTCCTTCAATTCTCTTTCATATAGCCGGGCACGCAGCACCTTCATGGCGGTTGCCTTGTTTTTGTATTGGGAGCGTTCATTTTGACATTGAACCACAATCCCGGTGGGAAGGTGGGTTATCCGCACGGCCGAGCTGGTTTTATTAACGTGCTGTCCGCCGGCACCCCGGGCCCGGAAGGTATCGATCCGCAACTCATCGTCTTTGATGTCGATCACAATGGAGTCATCCACTTGGGGATAGACAAAGACTGAGGCGAATGAGGTGTGGCGACGATTGCCGGCGTCAAAAGGAGATAACCTAACTAACCGATGAATACCCACCTCGGCCTTCAGGTACCCATAGGCATACTCCCCTTCCCCAGTGAACATAGCAGATTTGATCCCGGCTTCTTCCCCGTCCTGGTGATCGATGAGCTCAGTTTTAAAGCCTTTGAGTTCACAGTAACGAAGATACATCCGCAGAAGCATGGCTGCCCAGTCCTGGGCCTCGGTACCCCCGGCCCCAGCATTGATGGAGACAATTGAATTGTTTGGATCCTGATCTCCTGAGAGCATCTGCTTAAGCTCCAGCTCCCGGGTCCGGGTACTCAGCCGATCGAGCTGGCTTTCTACTTCTTCCCCTACCTCCAGATCGTTCTCCTCTTCGGCCAGTCCCAGGAGAGTTTCCGCCTCTTCCAGTTCCTTCTGAAGAATCTGCCACTGCTCGATCTTTTTCTCTAAACCGATTTTTTCCCGAAGAATATTCTGAGCGGATTCTTTATTATCCCAGAAGTTGGGTTGAGAGGAGATCTTTTCCAGGGAGCGGATACGCTGCCTTTTTCCATCTAAGTCAAAGATGACCTCGGAGGGCTTCCAGGTTCTTTTTGAGCGGATTTAATTTATCTCTTGATTCTTTAAACATTCTTTGCCTCTTTTTATTTATACCACTTTTCGCAATTTTTTAAAACCTTTTATTTTCCTTTCCTTTGATTCGGACATAAGAAAAATATTTAGGATTGCCAGAAGCCTCCCCGGAGAAAGCTCTCGCTCCATCTGAAAATTAAAGGTTAGCTCAGCAATGGTCTCTCGAATACGCTTCAGTGTTCAAGTAATATTCATCCCAAATAATGCGTGAATGTAGGGGCCGACGCCTGCCCGACGAAGCCTTGGCGGAGTTTGGTCTCTGTCGGCCCGAATCCTTCGACAAGCTCAGGACAAGTAAAGGGTGGACACAGAGGTCCACCCCTACAATCCGCATCAGGTCGGACTTACACTAAATAGGTGCAAGTAAATTGTTAATATACCAATAATTCGGATATTCACGCATTATTTGGGTTTATTTTCCGATAATTTTATCCAAAAGCCTTGCTTCCATTTACAAAAAACCTCATGTTCGTCGTGGAGGTGGAAGATAATACCGGTGATTAGCTGCTGGACAGAATAGTAAGTTTGGGATCATAAGGGTAGGATTGGACGGGATAGAACACTTATGGAGGACACCTGGTGTAAAGGATATCAGGTAATATAGGCACGGCAGTATCATCTGTCCAAACTACATGGAGGCTGCTGGTGTTGTCCACGGCAATGAAAGGCTGTCCCGAGCCTCCATCATTATTCGAGATATTGATAGGGCTCGGCCACCAACACATTCCGGCTCCTGTAATATAGTAGATATCCCAATCCCCCGCATCCTCCCAGACCACATGGAGGTTATCGCTGCTATCCACAGCAATGCAAGGATTAGATAAGTACCCAGAGGTATTGGAGATATTTTCCGGGGTGGGAGACCAGCTCCCCCCGGAAAACCTGGAATAGTAGATCTCATCAAATCCCGTGGTATCATCCTGCCAGACCACATGGAGGTTATCACTATTGTACGCGGCAATTGAAGGATCATACGAGTCCCCAGAGGTATTGGAGATATTTTCCTGAGTAGGAGACCAGCTTCCTCCAGAAAATCGGGAGTAGAGGATCTCATAGTTATCCAAAGGATAATCATCCCAGACCACATGAAGGTTATCGCTGTTATCCACGGCAATGCAAGGTACCTCTGAGTACCAAGGATTATTAGAGATATTTTCCGGGGTGGGAGACCAGCTTCCTCCAGAAAACCTGGAATAGTAGATATCAGTGGTGCCCGTGGTATCATCCTGCCAGACCACATGGAGGTTATCGCTGTTATCCACGGCAATGCAAGGTGCCCCTGAGTCCCCAGGAGTATTGGAGATATTTTCCGGGGTTGGAGACCAGCCTCCTCCAGAAAATCGGGAGTAATAGATCTCCTGGTTGTCCGAAGGAATATCATAATTCCCCCAGACCACATGGAGGTTATCACTGCTATCCACGGCAATCGAAGGATAATAAAAGGCCATAGAGGTATTGGAGATATTTTCCGGGGTGGGGGACCAGCTTCCTCCAGAAAACTTGGAATAGTAGATCTCAAAGATGATCTGCTCCTCCCAAACTACATGGAGGTTATTAAGGCTGTCCACAGCCAGGGTAGGGGCAACTGAACGAAACCCGGGATTAGAGATTTTTGCACTCCC
>JAUWWP010000333.1 GCA_030616835.1 Deltaproteobacteria bacterium
AGTTCTGCCGAGGCCTGGTCATCCGGCTTGATCGGCACCATTAGCGGCCAGGCTCTGGCGCCGGCCTTGTAACTGGCGTCGGGAAAGGGGGCCTCGTAAGCCGCGACTACCTCCTCATGAATGTTTTTGCCCTGCACGGTCGCGCCCTGGACGATCATTCCTATGGGCAGGTCGGGAGTCCTCTCCACGAAATTGCGCCAGTTGAGGAATGCCTCGGGGATGTTCTCGTCGCCGGTGGGCAGGCCCGTGTTCATGATAACCAGCCGGGTAAACCTCTCAGGTGCCATGCCCGCCACCCGGAGTCCGACCAGTCCGCCCCAGTCCTGGACCACAACAGTTATGCGGTCCAGGTCAAGGGCCTCGATGAACTTAAGCAGCGTGTTGCGGTGCATCTCGTAAGTGTACTCGTCCGCCTCGGTGTACTTGTCCGAGCGGCCGAACCCGATGAAGTCCGGGGCTACCACCCTGTGCTCGGAGGCAAGGAGCGGAATCATCTTTCGGTAGAGAAAGCTCCAGGTGGGCTCGCCGTGGAGGCACACGACGGGATCGCCCGAGCCTTCGTCAATGTAATGAACCCTTAAGCCGTTGATTTCCAGGTAGTGCGGCTTATAAGGAAAATCGGGGAGATTGGTAAACCGCTCCTCGGGAGTCCGGATTACTGGCATGTGCTTCCCCCTTTCAATTGCGTTGATACGTTTTGAATGAACCTCCATGCAACAAGCTGCCGGGTATCATAAAGAATATATTCTACTCCCCCTCACTCCTTCGACAAGCTCAGGACAGGCTCTTTCCCTCTCCCCCGGGGGAGAGGGAAATAAGAGGGAACACTGTAGCAAGCTACAGAGAATAGCCAAGTTTAAGGCTAATCTGCGAAGTAAGCGATGCCGGGTGGAGTCCAGCCGCCGAAAGCCTTCTCTAACTCCAGAGCCACGGCAATAGTCAGATGATCATTGCCGGTAATACCAGCCACCTGCACCCCCAGCGGTAGTCCTTTTTCATTCAAACCCAGAGGAACCTGGGTCACCGGGAACTCCATCACATTGAGGATCGCGGCATAGGCTAAGTTGAAGGGCGGAAACTTTGGCTTGTGGTGAAGAGGGGCCGGAGTGGGATATGGGGGATAGAGCATAATCCCCCGGGCACCGATTAGTTCAATCAATTCCTGACGCAAAGCCCGTCCCATTTCTACCAACCGCCTGGTCCGGGAGGGGGTCAGCTTAGGGAATCTTTCGACGAGCGCAATGACAATGGAGGGCAGGGTATGGTCCGAGGCCCGAAACACCCATTTCAAAAGCTCCCGGGAGGCGTTGATCGGCTTTCCGTCACCGAGCAGGGTGCTGAAAGAGGTCTCACTTGCCACGGATAGCATTGCTGACCAGATGTCAAAAGATCTCTTCAAGCCTTCGATCCTGACTTTTTTGACCTTTGCCCCTTGATTGGCCAGGAACTGCCCGCATCTCTGCTGAGCCTGACGAAGCCCCCGGCTGACCTTTATGACTCCGTTATCCTCAACATCCAGTACCCTGAGCTCGCCGAGCCTTACCTCTGAGGGCTCCCCGAGCTCAAATTCCCGGCACATCTGATCCTTGCCATCAGGGCCGGCCAGGATCCTCAACAAAGGCATCAAGTCTTCGGCCTGGCGGCAGAGAGGACCGGGGGTCAGATAGCGAAGCGCCTCATTTTCCGCGAGCGGATATTGACCGGTATTCGGAACCATTCCCCCGCTCGGCTTATGCCCGAAAACACCATTGAAAAAAGCGGGCAGGCGAATCGAACCAGCGGTGTCAGCACCGAGCCCGAAGGGCGATCCACCCGCACCGATGACCGCTCCTTCTCCTCCGGAGCTTCCTCCCGGGCTCCGCCTAAGATCATAAGGATTATTGCTCCGGCCATAAACCGGATTGTATGACTCAATCCACATAGTTAACTCGGAAAGATTGGTCACGCCCAGAGGAACGGCTCCTGCCTTGCGCAGGCGAGCCACCGCGGTGGCATCCTCCTCGGCGATGACCCTCTTCCGAGCCAGAAGCCCGGAGCTATTGGGCATTCCGGTAAGCGCGAAGCTTTCCTTGATGGTGCAGGGCACGCCGTGGTAAGGGGGCAACTGTTCGGGAGGCAGAGATTTCATCTGCTCATCAGCGCGCCGGGCTTCTTCCCGTGCCTGCTCAAAGCGAGTTTTGACCACCGCATTGATGGTGGGGTTTATCCTTTGAATCTGATTGATATGAGCCTCAACCACCGCAAAAGAAGTCAACTCCTGCTTGCGAATCATTTCCGCCAGACGGGCTCCCGATAAGAGCAAGAGCGGATTTATGTCCTGCCTCTCCACCATTTTCCAGAATTATATATATATTGTAAAAAAATGCTATATCAATAAATTAAGTGGAAGCATCAAATATTAAGGGACAAAAAACAGGGCTTACGCTCTACTTTCTGCGGGGTAAAACCCTAAAAAGGAGGTAAGCCCTGTGAAGGAAAAAACTTGTCCCTTCATTTACTATGAAGTGGCTGGTATATTACTATAATAGTCCGCTTAAGGCGGATTGGATTAACTCTCTGTTATTCTAATACCTTCGATATTCCCTCCTCCCGCCTCCTCCTCTGCCACCGCCACCGCCACCGCCACCGCTTCGAGGTGGGCGAGCTTCGTCAACTCTCAAGGTGCGTCCTTCGAAATCGGAACCATCCAATGCTTCCTTTGCCTTTTCAGCTTCCGCCGGGTTAGACATTTCAACAAATCCAAAGCCTCTGCCTTCAATTATATTGACTTGCCTAACTTCACCATGACTGTTAAACAATTCTTCCATCTGCTCGTTAGTTACCGAATAACTAAGATTCCCTACATAAAGTTTGCTACCTTGCATTCTATCCTCCTTTTTTCTCTACCCCGTTGGAAAATATCAATTCCTCAGTGAGGACGGGGACTGTAGCCCCATCCTTCCTAACGGGGTTTACCTCTCTCTGTCCAATAACATTTCTTTCGGAGGTAGAAGCCAGATAGCAATTCTAACCTCTCTACTTACAACATTATTAAACACAAGAGAACCCTTATCAAGAACTTGTTCCAGAAAATTTAATTGAGTTTTTTCACCACCCCCTTTCAGTATTTGCCAGCCACTTCATATTTTCCATAATGACATTATTTTTTGTTATTGTCAAGTTTTCAATGTTTTGTTATTCCATTTTGAATCGTTACCTTTCTCTCTACCCTTCCATCAACTTGAAACAAAAAAGTAGAACCACTTACAGGAGACATTCTACCACGGTGCCTCCCTGGCGATCGATTCAGGCGGTTGGCGCTGCCTCCCGGAAAAACTCCCGCAGCCGGGCGTAGAGTTCCCGATATCGTCGGTATCCTTCTTTATAGACACTCCCGCATTCTGACTTCGGCTCGAACACCCGGTCCACCTGGCCGTGCCCCTCGCATGCTTCCTCCACGCTGGAGAAGGCGCCGCCGCCAACGCTTGCCAGGAGGGCCGCGCCATATGCCGGCCCCGGGTTCTCTTGCAGCCGACTGACTGCAATGCCCAGCACATCGGCCACGATCTGGCACCAGAGATCGCTGCGCGCCCCCCCGCCAGAGATCAGGGCTTGCTCCCAGGTGATCCCTACCCCGCGGATCAGCTCCAGGCAGTCGCGCAGGCCATAAGACACTCCCTCCAGCACTGCCCGGGCGATCTCGCCGCGGCCCGAGC
>JAUWWP010000034.1 GCA_030616835.1 Deltaproteobacteria bacterium
ATGTGTTCGCCCGGCTTGATCCGGAGTTTGCCCAGCGGGCCCAGGCCGCGGGCAATGGGGCCATTGTGGGAGGCGAGAATTATGGGCAAGGCTCAAGCCGCGAGCACGCAGCTCTGGCTCTGCAATACCTGGGCGTGCGGGTAGTCTTGACCAGGTCCTTTGCCCGGCTGCACCAGGCCAACTTGATCAACTTCGGAATATTGCCGTCTCTGATTACCGCCGAGGACTATCAAAGCCTTGAGCCTGGTGATCGTCTGGAGTTAAAGGGGATGCGGGAGGCAGTTGCCGACGCCCGGGAGTTAACCCTACGGGTTCCTGAAAAGGGCCTGGAAATCAAGGGCCGGTTGGCGCTCTCACAGAGGGAGAGGGAAATTCTCCTCTGCGGGGGAAGACTGAATCACTTGCGGGAGAAGCTATGGAGACAGGAAAGAGATGACTGAGGAAAAGTCCCCGCCGCCGGAAGGCATGGAGATCACCTGGGACAACGAAGGTCAACCGGTAGTTCCGGACCCGCCAATTATCCCAGACATGGAGGGAGACGGAATAGGCCCGGATATCTGGGCCGCGGCCCGGCCGGTTTTCGATGCGGCAGTGGAGACGGCCTATGGTGGAAAGCGGCGGATCGCCTGGCTGGAAGTCCTGGCCGGAGAAAAAGCCCAAAAAGTCTACGGCCAGGAAAACCTCCTGCCCTTGGCCACCCTTAAGGCCATTAAACATTACAGCGTGGCGATCAAGGGACCGCTGGCCACCCCGGTCGGGGAAGGGCTCCGCTCGCTCAGTGTGGCCTTACGCCAGCGCTTGGAACTTTATGCTTGCGTGAGGCCGGTGTCTCACATCCCCGGTGTGCCCACGCCGGTGTTACACCCCGAGAAGGTGGATTTGGTCATTTTCCGGGAGAATACCGAGGACGTCTACGCGGGGGTAGAATGGCCTGCCGGCTCAACCGAGGCGCAGGAGTTATTGAAAGCCATTAACAAAAAGATTAAGCTCCAGGGCCGTGAGCCGATAACCATGGATAGTGCCTTGGGGATAAAACCCATGAGCGAGTTCAATACCCGGCGTCTGGTGCGGAAGGCCATTCGCTATGCCATCGAAAACAGCCGACTCAGTGTCACCCTGGTCCACAAAGGGAATATCATGAAATACACCGAGGGGGCCTTTCGCTCCTGGGGCTTTCAGACCGCCCGGGAAGAATTCCCGGATAAGACTATCACTGAGCAGGAGCTTCACCAAGAGCATAGTGGCCAGCTCCCCGCGGGCCAGGTGGTGATCAAGGATCGCATCGCGGACGCAATGTTCCAGCAACTGCTCTTGAGACCCGAGGAGTATGATGTCATTGCCACGCCCAACCTAAACGGGGATTACCTCTCCGACGCGGCCGCGGCCCAGGTGGGCGGCCTGGGCATGGCTCCGGGAGCGAATATCGGCGATCAGTGCGCCCTGTTCGAAGCCATCCACGGAACAGTACCGAAGTATGCCGGGCTGGACAAAGTCAATCCCGGCTCGCTCATCCTCTCCGGGGTGGAGATGCTCCGGTTCATGGGATGGAGAGAGGCTGCCGAGCTTATCCTCAGGGCATTGAAGCGGACTATTGAAAAGAAAGTGATGACCTATGACCTCGCCCGCCTGCTGGAGGGGGCGCAGGAAGTAAGGTGCTCGCAGTTCGGCCAGGCCGTCCTGAAGAACCTTGAAAAAACGACCGGCTGAAGGTCCGAGCTGGAAAATAGGGGACGAAAATGGGGGACAGTCACCTATTTTGTCGTGTACTGATACTCCCTGATAGTTCGTATGCCGTAGTTGGTGAATAGTGAATTAGTGAATGGGTGAGTTGGTAAATGGTTAATCGGAAGGGAAAGGGGTCAGACCTAGACATTAGACATTTCTCTTGACATTTTAATTATATACTGTTAAAAAATTAATATGGCACGGCCGTGGAGAGTCCAGTTCGAAAACGCGGTTTACCATATTGCCTCTCGCGGCAATGGTCGGCAGAACATTTTTCTTAATGACCACGATCGCCAGGATTTCCTTGATCTTCTTGGCCGTGCTTCGGAGCGATTCAATCTGGAGATATTCTCCTTCTGCCTGATGAGCAATCACTACCACCTCCTACTCCGAACTCCTGATGCTAACCTCTCCCCGACCATACAATGGTTGAACACCACCTATGCCGTTCGCTTCAAGACCCGTCATCACCGCTCCGGCCATTTTTTTCAGGGTCGGTTCAAGTCGGTTTTGGTTGAAGACGAGCCGCATTGGCAGCATTTAAGTTTTTACCTCCATCTGAACCCGGTGCGGGCAGGAATGGTTGAAAATCCGAGGCAATATGAATGGTCCAGTTATCTTGATTACATCAGGTCAAGGTCAAGATTTACCTGGCTTTGCCGCGAAACAATTCTTTCCGGTCTGGGCATGAATCAGCCAACGCAACGCCGGAACTATCGCCGTAAATGCCTGGAGGTGGCGAAGAAGCCACGGAAGTTCTGGAAGGATGTCAGAGACGCGGTGATTATCGGCTCAACCGAATTTATTGAAAGAATCAAGAAGCAATTTTCGCCTGCGGGCAGAGAGGTGGAGGTGACTGAGTACCGGAAGCTGGCAAGGGCAAAGGTCAACCAGGATCAAGAACTTGAGAAACTGGCAAGGACTTTAAAGATTGAGGTCAGCCAGTTTAGAAGCAGGGCGGGTAATTTTCCTTTTCGTCTTCTTGCCTATCATCATCTGGTGGAGAAATGCGGAATGAAACAGACTGAGGTAGCGGATTATTTTAGGGTAAGTATTCACGCGGTCTCCAAGGGCATCAATCGCCTGAAGGCACTGGCAATAAAAAACAAAACCATGCAAAAATTTGTAGAAATGTCTAATGTCCAGGTCTGACCCCATACCTACACCCATTTTTTGATTTGGCAACCTCAAGCCGGGGCTTATCCACCTCAGGCGGACCATCTATATCCCTTCGGGATTCCGATCGAAGCATCGGGAAAGGTCAATGGTTACAGGAGTAGTTATTTCAGACTGAGGGCGTTCTTTAAACAGCGGTCAAGTTCTTTACTTATTTCAAGGCTAATCTTACCCAAATGACGAAGGATCCTTGATCGTTCAATGGTTAGGAGTTTATTCATCTTGAAGACCGAGGTTCGTTTCAAGCCCGTCTGAGGAAAATCAGAATGCTCTGATGTCAATACAAAATCTGATGGTGGCAAAGGTTCGGTTGGGGGGGCTGAAGAGATGAAAGCAATTACGACATCTGATCCCTGCGGATCGGCAGAGACTATTACGGCCGGTCTAACCTTCTTCGCGGTTAGGTCGGTAAAGGGAAATGGCGTAAGGACAATGTCGCCTCGGCTAAGCACCACTTTGGGCATATGGCTTAAATTTCTACGCCATCCTCTAAGGAGTAGATATCCTCAATCGGTTCTTTGAGGAAATCAAAACTCCCACCACATTCAGCGGTCTCGGCTATAGTTGAAGAAGGAAGATCGTTAGTAATGATTATAATCTCAACCTTTTCGTGTTCGGGAATCTCAAGTTTCTCAAGTGGTTTAAGAATACCATTTTCGTATATGACCTTAATAGTTTTTGACATCAGTAAGATCCTCCCAGACGGTCCTGAATCAATTTTTAATATGAGAATAGTGAAATGTTCAGAGTGACAAGTAGGGGCTTCTCAACAGACTCAATATATCAAATAGGAATTAGGAAATCAAGTAATTGTTGTCAGGAGTTTTATCAAATCCTTCAATCCGCATCAGGTCGGACTATACTAGAAATCATAGGGTCGCATCTACACTTTTTACAGATTAAAAAGGCGGTTGAAGATTTTCTTCCTCAACCACCTTTTCTTGTATGGAATCTGGAGCTAGCCCTTCACTCAGTCAAGAATTTTCCTTGACTTCCCGGGGATTTCATTATAGAGTCTTTTTCAAACTTGAGGCAGGTCCGCCCCTCGGAAAATAGGGACAGCGGGGCTGTTGAAAAACCCTTCTTCAAGGAAATTTTTTCCATAAACCAGGAATGAGGTGAGGGGGATTTTATTGGAGATTCTTGGTTGTAATTGTTCACCCCCACCCCGACCCTCCCCCATCAAGGGGGAGGGAATATACTTTTTCAACAGCCCCACAGCGCCCATTTTTCTGGGGAGGGGAATATGTTTTTCCCCCTCACCTTTTCCCTCTCCCCACAAAAGGGGAGAGGGGGATTAGATCCTACTTCGCTAAGGCTACGTAGGACAAGCTGAATCCTGTTTAAGTATAGAATCGCGTGTACACTTTTTACAGAACAAGAAGGCGGTTGAAGATTTTCTTCCTCAACCACCTTTTTTTGTATGGAATCTGGAGCTAGCCCTTCACTCAGACACAAACTTATAATCACTCGAATCCTCCTGCCCTAAGTAATTCTATTACGTAGTACGTCCTCTCAAAGGGATTGAATGAACTTTGGGGAAGCTCCTGCCTTATTTTAATGGCAGAAAATGTTGACCTGTTAACCTGGCTTTAGCTATAATGAGGATATATATAGCAAAATCCTTAGGGCCTGATTAAAGTTTAAATTAAGGTTTTCCCGGAAGGAAGCATGCCAGAAACCACAGAGATCTTAGGGCTTATTCGGAGACTTCCCTCTGTCATTAGAAATTACGCCGAGGGGAGAGTCTATATAGAAGATTTACTTATTGCTCTGATTCTTGCCGGTATTGCAATCTGTATATTATCTTTTTTGATTGGTTTATTTAATAGACGAACCCGCCGAAAATGGCTAACTGCCTCGCTATCAGGGTTTATTGTCGCCCTGATCTCGTTTTTCCTTTTTCCCCTGCAAGAGGAGTCCTCGACCATTATCTATACGCCCTCTCCTACCTATAAAGCACCTACCAAACCCAAATATCCGATAAAGCATAGAAAAAAGATATTTTTAGAGTTAGTGAGGGCTGAGGACAGAGCTAACATAGAAGCCCTAAGAAAATATACAATGGACCCTCCTAAACTTGGTCAATATAGGGAAAAATTAGAGGAGCGATATAAAATACAAGTGCGGGACAAGTATGGTATCACTAAGGAGGAGGCAGATAGAATTTCCATTGAGGGAAAAGCTAAAAATTGGACTACACCACAAATCCCATAGTTAGACTGAGAGAGGTTTGGGGGCAGACCTTCACTTAGTCCAAAATGAAGAGTGAAGACCTGATCCGGAATTAATGTAAACTGGGTTTATGAATGACGCTGGTTTTCCCGCGACTTCCTATACCACGGCGGGTGTCCGGCCCGGAGGGTTGAAAAGAAAGGATTGGCAATGAACGGAAGGGAAAGAATACTTATCGCCCTGGAGCGGGGCCAGCCCGACATCGTCCCGCTCTGGGAAATGGGCTTCAACGAGCCGAGCATCATCGGTATTGCCCGTTATTTCGTGGAGGCGGATGACCTGCCCGAACCCAAGCTGGTCATGGATATGACCGATGAGGAGCGATTCAAACTTCTTGGCGGGCTGATCACTTTCGTTCGCGAGCTTGACCTGGAGGGAGTGACCGCAACCTCTTTAGCCCCGCGCGAGCGCCTGGACCATGATCACATCCGGGACGCCCTGGGCGTGGTATACCACCTGAGCCAGGTCGGCGAACCCTACCCGGTTGACGGGCCCATCCGCGATGCCGCCGACTTCAAGGCGTTCCACATGCGCCCGCCGGAGGAAGCGGATTTCCTCATGCTTGATGTGCTTCGCTCCACTTTCCCGGAAAGGTCGATCGCCTATCACATGCCCGGGACCTTCAAGCTGAGCTGGACCCTGCGCGGGGCCATGGAGAAACTTCTCATGGACTACATCCTGAACCCCGACCTGGCCCATGACCTGGCCCGAATGGTCACTGACTACTGCTTCCGGCTGATCGAGATGGCCTTTGCCAAAGGCGCGGACTTTATCACGCTGGAGGGCGACCTGGCCTATAACCCCGGCTCACTCATGAGCCCCGCTCACTATGATGAGTTCATCGGACCATATCACCAGGAGATCTGTGAATACGTGCACCGCGGCGGCGGCAAGATCGTAAAGCACTCGGACGGCAGGCTCACCCCGCTTTTCCCCGCTCTCATCAAGGCCGGCTTTGACGGAATCCATCCCATCCAGCCTCAGTGCATGGACATAGGCGAGACCAAGCGAGAATTCGGAGACCAGGTTTGCCTGCTCGGAAATATTGACTGCAGCTTCCTTCTGGTCTTCGGCACGCCCGACGAAGTCCGAGAGAGCGTCAAGGAAACCATAGCCCGGGCCGCTCCCGGTGGAGGCTACATCATAAGTTCCTCGAATTCCATCCATCCAGGCTGCAGGCCCGAGAACTACCTCGCCATGGTCAAGGCCGCCCGCAAGTACGGCAATTACCCGAAGCTAACTGAGGAGTGAGAATGGAGGCAGGCCTGAAATTAGAACCGCTTCTCTTCCCCCAAATAGTTAAACGGCTGGGAAAAGAATCGGAACGCCCCTTGGTAAAAAAAGAAGTGTGGAGTTTCTTACTTCAGAGAAAGGAGAAGAAAATGTTGATCAGAAAGCTTTTGGCCCTTAGCGCAGCCCTGGGGACTGTCCTGGTGCTTGGTTTAACTGCCCGGGCTCAGGAAGTAAATACCCCGAGCGCGGCGGCGAAGTCCATCACCCGGATCTTCGATCCGGTGATCATGGAGGGGAGGCTCTTCCCTGAGCTGATGGGGAAAAAGATCGAGAAGCTCCGGCTCTTTGCCTTTTTAGATGCAGAGTTTAAACCGATCCCCTTTCAGATAGATGAGAAACTACCGGACGGTAGCTATGTCCTTCCCAACCTTGTCCCCGGGGTGCGCGCGGGGAAAGATGTCACAACTAACGATGAGGACCAGGGGCTTTTTGACGAGAACGACGACCTGATCTTTCTGGTCAAAGACATAGGCGACCGGGCAGTGAGATCACTCTGGCGGGAAGGATACGATAAGGGAATGGAGATCGTCATAACCGACCCTCTTACCGGCGGGAAAGGATATGCTTATCTGCTTCACTTCGACCTCCCTCCCCCTCCCTCGGAGGTGGACTATGTAAAGCTCCACATAGGGGAAAAGCGGATAACCGTAGAAGCCTCCCGATACACCATGGGTGGCCCGGTGAATGCGACTTATTTTGACTACGGTTCGCGAATCGGAGCGGATGGCAAGAAGGGGCCTGATATACTGGACCGGGCGGAGAAGGTAAGAGCCAAAGCCAAGATGCGGTTCTTACGTATTGGATTTATCTATGCAACTGACGTCGTGACAAAAAGCTACCCCTTAGCCTGGAAAGATGGCCCGGTAAGGGTGATTACCCGGGCAAAGCACGCAACTGATCTTAAAATAATTAAATTTAAAATGAGTGGCTACGCCGAGAGCTATTTCTACTTTAACTACTTAATCAGACCGACAATTCTTGAACTACCGATTAGCATGGGCAAATTTCTCAGCTCTTTCGATCTCTACGGGGCAATTGATTTTACCGAAGCGATCTACGGGGCGAAAGTTTACGATGCGGTCAATACCCGGGGGACTGTGCTGGACGGGAAGATGAGTGAGGCTGAGAAGGCCCTGATCACCGATGTCGATCACGGCTGGGTCCTGGGCATCCATCCTACTATGGGGGCAATGCTCACCCGCTTGTTCTTCCCCCCGGAGTGGTTAAAGCATGTAAAGCGGGGAAGCTATATCGTGGATGATGAAACCATAAACGAAGAGCCGGAAGATAATCCCGGGCAGATCAAGGTCGGGTATTATCTCGGGAATTTTGTTAAATGTCTTACCAAAGGGCGTCATGTTTATTATGAGCATTTCTACTTTCCGGAAAAGCTCAAATGGGGCGAGCAGGACAAGATCCTGAATATTGTAGATAATCCGGTAAAGACCGGGACCGGACCCGGGATAGAATGAATCGGCTAATAGACTAATCCCCCTGAGTGGAAAACCCCGGGGCAGGCCTACACCCTTAACAGAATAAGAGGCGGTTGAAGATCCTCTTCCTCAATCGCCTTTTCTGTTTCGCCGGCGTCAGGGAGGGAGCCCTGTGGAAGCAGGGGCAGGCAGGCAAGAAGCTTGACTTGTTAATCCGGCATTAGCTATAATCAGCTAAAGGGAGTAGCCTCTTCATAATATCGTTAAATGGGTTAAATAAAAACATAATGGAGGTATTAAGATGGGTTTAAAGGAAAAGATTAATGAAGACAAAGATTCTTTTTTTAAGAGAATTACAAAATCCCTTGCTGGAAAGATCACTACTTATGGATTAGCATTTGCTCTGGCTTTTGGTTCCCTGAGTAACGCAGTGGCGCAAGAAGTCAAAAAAGTAAAGGATCATATTGCCTTTGCCTCAAAAAGAGATGGAAATGAGGAAATCTATGTAATGAACGCAGATGGAAGTAATGTAATTAGATTAACTAAGAATACTGTATTTGATCGGAATCCGGCATGGTCCCCTGATGGTAAGAAGATTGCTTTTGAATCGCGCCGGGATGAAAAGTATCCTGAGATCTACGTAATGAATGCCGACGGAAGCGGCCAGGCCAGGTTAACCAAAGATGAATGGAATGGCAGCCCGGCGTGGTCTCCTGATGGAACTAAAATTGCTTTTTACTCTGATAGAAAAGGAAATGATGAAATCTATACAATGAATGCCGATGGAAGTAAGCCGAAAAGGTTAACCAAAAATAGTGAAACGGATGCGAATCCAGCATGGTCTCCTGATGGGAGTAAAATTGCTTATAACTCTGATAGAGATGGAAATGATGAAATCTATGTGATGAATGCAGATGGAAAAAGTCAGACCAGGCTAACTAATAATCTTGTATTTGATGGGCATCCCGCCTGGTCTCCTGATGGTAAGAAGATTGCTTTTCACTCAAAAAGAGATGGTGGGAGGCCTGAAATCTATACAATGGATGCAGATGGAAGTGCTCAGACTAGGTTAACTAATAATCTTGTATTTGATGGGTATCCCGCCTGGTCCCTTGATGGGAGTAAAATTGCTTTTGTCTCCAATAGAGATGGAAATTATGAAATCTATGTGATGAATGCAGAGGGAAGTGGTCAGACCAGGTTAACTTACAATCCTGCCTGGGATGGGTCTCCCGCATGGTCAAAATAGTGAGATCCAACTTACCCATTTATGTTTACGGTTTAATCCCCGCGGCCTTCCGTTCGAGAGCGGCGGCGGAGCGGTAGAAACCGAACATGTTGAGGTTCCCTCCGGTGTAGCCGAGATACTCCAGGGAAGAAGCTTTGATGGTGTGCGCGAGCTTATCGTCGGGGTTGGCATCTATCACGATGTCGCCCAGCTCGCAGACAAGTTGATGTTCGCCGGCCTCTTGCAGCTCAATGGCCCGGGCAAGTATTTTGTCGGCGCCGCCCGCCAGCAAGACGACCTCTCGCGCTAAGATACGTGGTGGCAGCGGGCTTAAGCCCGCCCCTTGCCCGTCGTACCAGCCGATCAATCCCGCATAAATACCCCGGACCGACCAGTCCACCCGGCCATAGAGTTCCTGGAGATAATCCAGTTCAGCTAATTCATCCGGCAATCTGATCAACTGCACCGCCTCATCAACTGTTTTCCCCTGATTGATACACCTGACGGTCTCTTCATAAACATAGCGGATCGCCTTGCTGTAGTTGGTTAATGTCTCGCGAATATTCTCCTCGCCGATGAGCGCAGCCGTGTGAGCAGGTATCAGGTACTTAGGTTCCATGGCGATCATCCGGTCAAGCGATTCGTACCATCCCCTTACCGGGCGGGGATCGAGCATGGGGGTGGAAAGATTGGGGAAGCTCTGGTAGTAAAGGTCGCCGCAAAAAAGCGCTCTTTCGTCCGGCAGCCACACCATCAGGTGGTCAGGGGTTTCACCCGTTGTGTGATACAGCTCGAATTTTTTGCCGCCTAATACGAATGAATACTCCTGGTCGAATGTTATCGTTGGCCAGATAAGCTCGCCCAACTCGCGGGTGCCTCGAACCGGGGACTTCACCGGCAGCTTCCGGGAGTATCCCGGCGCCGCTCGCCCGGCCTGGTTGAGACGGCTGCGGTTATGAAACTCCTTGAGCAGGTCGAAATCCTTCTTCATAAACTTAACCGCTTCTTTGGTGGCGATTACCTGGGTACCCTTCTCCAGGAAAACCGGCGATCCGTGAACATGGTCGAGGTGCCCGTGGGTATAGATGATGTAGCGGACGGGCTTATCGGTGATCTTTCGGAATCGTTTGAGAATCTTATAAGCTGCCTCTTGACTTTCAGTGGTGTCGATGATCACCAGACCCTCGTCGGTAATGACCATCTGCACGCTGCCCAGTGCGAAGCCGCGCGCGAGGTAGATGTCCTCGGTAATCTTCTCCACCCTGGGCGTGATCAGCTCCCTCAGCTTGGCTATTTGCTTAACCGTATCCCACTGCAACTTGGGTGGGGGCGGCGGGGAGTAGCTCAAAGTCGATTCTCCGGGCACGGCCGGTTCTCGCACTACCGGCCTCGTTTTCTTGAATGATATGCATTGCGCTAAGAGCGCCCCCGCCAGTAGCACAATTAACCCTAACTCGATCCACATTATAGCTTTCTTCTTCATTTGATCCTCCCGTGGGTTTATGGCAACGCCGATAGTATAACCCTATCGCGATGCGTCCAACTCTGCCAATGCCCTCCTAAAGGAGTGGCTCTGGTCTGGTTAGTAATACAAAATTACCGGCAGTTCTATCTCTCTGCATTTTTAAAGAAATTATATCTAAATACTAAAAAAGTCAATCAATATATCATTCAAATCCTTCGACCCGGCTTCAGCAGGAGGAAAATAGGGGATCACGTTATTGCGGAAAGAGTTAGGGTCGCGTCTACACTTTTTACAAAATAAAAGGCGGTTGAAGTTTTCTTCTTCAACCGCCTTTTCTGTTTTGCAGGAGTTTGGGGGTCAGATCCTCACTCAGTCACACTTCACAAACCCTCATGAACCCCGTTAGAAGCTCACATATGTTTAACCCACCCCAGGCGGATTACAATTACATTTTGCATTTTGCAATTTGGTTTTTGCATTTACTACGCTACGGCTCATAGTGGTATCCCATATCCACAATATCGGTATCTGTGTCACCATTAGTGCTGGTTGTTTTGTCGTCCAGACCAAGGTTCTCTGCCGTGTCACTGCCGGCATCGACGCATGGGCTGGTGGGTGGACCCTGATCCGGAGGCTGTCTTAAGTAGTAATCGCCATCGGGGCCGGTTTCAAACAGTGGATCGGCGTCGATCATGCCATCACCCCAGTTTAAAGTGCAGCCGGAGCAAGTATATACACCAGTAGCCGGCCCTCCCTGAACATCACTATAGCTGATGGTTAGAGTCGATGGAGAGCTGCTAGAATACAAGGCGATCTCCGGCCCGGTAGAAGCTGTATCACCCCACAAAATGCAGTTAGTCATCGTGGGTGAGGAGTAGAGCTCATTGCACATCCCCCCTCCGTCCCAGGCCGTGTTGCCGTTAAAGGTGCAGTTGGTTATCACAGGTGAGGAATCCCAGTTGTACATCCCGCCACCTTGTTTACCAATACCGATTGCCGAGTTGCCGACGAAGGCGCAGTTGGTTATCTCGGGCGAGGAGAAGGTGTTGTACATCCCACCGCCCCGGGAATCGGCATGATTGCCGCTGAAGACGCAGTTGGTTATCGTGGCTGAGGACCTAGAATTGTACAACCCGCCGCCGGAGGAGGCCTGGTTGCCGCTGAAGGTGCAGTTGGTTATTGTGACTGAGGAGTCCCAATTGGATATCCCGCTGCCCGAGTTGTTGCTGAAGGTGCAGTTGATTATCTCGCACGAGGAGAACTCGTTGTACATCCCGCCACCAGCTAAGTGGGCTGAGTTGTCGCTGAAGGTGCAGTTGGCCACCACAAGATCGGTTACATACCTATTGTGCATCCCGCCGCCGAAGTTATCCCACATACTCCCATCGGCGTTAGCGTCCGTCACGGTAAATCCGTCCAGGCGGGCGTTCGTGGCACCGACAATTACGTGGCAGCTTTCATCCTCGCCGTCGAGTATAGTCGGGTAAGCGGTCGGCTCACCGCGCTCGGAGAGGTCACTCTCGGTTCCGGTGAAACCTCCGTATATCTCAATATCAGCCTTCATGGTGAGCACCGGTGCTGTACTATCGGATGTATACGTTCCCTCCGCCACCCAAATCATATCTCCGCTGAATCCCGCATCCACCGCATCCTGAATAACGGTAAAGGCGTCCTCCCAAGACATTCCATTATTGTTGCCCGTAGCGCTGGCATCTACGAACCAGATAAAAGGTAATACATACACCATTACCGAATCGCTTCCGATATTGCCGCAGTTATCTGTTCCCGTAACCGTGATGGTTACTGCCACACCTGCTACCTGGCCTTGTAAAGTAGCTGACCATGCCCCTCCTGAAACTGCCGGATTGGTATTGGTCCAGGTCCCTTGAGTTGCACCCAGGAAAACCGAGGCGATATCGTCATCCGCAGTCCCGGTAACCCGCAGATCACCTGTTCCTATGGTCTTTCCATTCTCTGGAGAGATGATGGTCACTACTGCCTCATCGTTAATATCATAGACCTCGGTCACTGTGTCTGACTGGTTCCCGCAGGCATCCACCGCCATAAACTTCAGAGTAGTATCCACACCGATTTCAATCGGTACTATATATACCGGGCTCGCCGTCGTCGGGCCGGCCCCGTCAGTAGTGTAGTAGATCATCCCGTCACTCGCACTAAGGCTAACCGTAACCGGCGTCGCGCAGTAGCTACCCCCTGCCGGATTAGCCTTTAAGTCGCTTGGCGGCATGTTATCATAAGAATAAATTCCGGCCAGGCTGCACGAGCCAACAGCAATAAGGGTTACTGTCACAATTGTATAATCCCCACCCGGAGCACTGACCACGATGGAGGTATCGTTCCAGGAAATAACGGTTGCCCCGGTTATATTATAGGTAACGATACCGGTATTTGGTCCAAAATCTGAACCGCTGATGGTTACCGAAACTCCGGGACATCCGGTAGTAGGCCCAACACTAGTGATACTGCAGGGAGGAGGTATTATGGGCACCGCTACCGAATCGCTCCCGATATTGCCGCAGTTATCCATCCCGGTAGCATTAATGGCTATGGAGGGAGGAGTAACTCCTGTCATAATCACCGACCAGTTGCCTTCGACATCTACCGCAGCCGATTCGCAGTGCCCCTGGTCAGAAGTAACCGTTACCGTAATAATATCATTATCCGCAGTCCCGGTAACCATTACATCACCGGCGTTGGTTACTCCATCCTCCGGATAGGTAATGCTCACGATTGCCACCGTA
>JAUWWP010000403.1 GCA_030616835.1 Deltaproteobacteria bacterium
ATGTTCCTTATCTATTGGGAGCCGCTGATATTGTCCTCTTCCCCTATTATGAAGAAGACCGCTCTGCCTCTGGTTCATTTCATCTGTCTATTGGTGCAAAAAAGCCAGTTATTGCCTCCCGAATCCCGAAATTTGAAGAGCTAAAGAATATCTGTGACGAACTGCTTATTCTCCCGTATAACTCCTCGGGAATTGCCAGGATGGTTATTCGTATTTTTGAGGATCCTGAATTTGAGCACTGGATTCTTGAAAGAACTGAGCAGTACCGGAAGCTTACTTCCTGGGAAGCAGTAGCAAGCCAACATTTACAATTATATCGGGGGGGCTGAAATGAAGATAGGGATGATGAGTGCCTGGAATACCGATAGTGGCGTAGCTGTCTGCGCCGAACCTTTGGGAAAAGTCTGGCGGGAGATGGGACACAAACTTACCGTCTTCACCTTTACAAAAGATGACTTCCATGGTGATGGATTTACCGGAGAAGATGAAGACTATGTGGTAAGATGCTTTGGGACCAGGCGAACAAATTACCTTGATCCTATACCCATATTAACTGAGCCCTTCGATATCTTTGTAGTTCAGGATCTTAATATGCTGCCTATAGATAATTTAGCTAAAATATTTCCTTTGATCCAGAAAAAGTCAAAGACTGTGCATATTGTCCACGAGAATACCATTCCCCAGGAAGCCAGTTTCTATCAATTGGACTGGGATGGAGTAGCCTACTTCTGTCGGAGACAGAATTTCATGAAAAGTGTTTATCCGAAAGCCAAATTGATTCATTTCCCCTGCTTCCCCATGAGAATAAAAGACAAACTTAAAGCCAGAGAAAAGCTGGAACTACCTTTTAATAAGAAGATAATCTATGTATTCTGCCAGAGAGGATACAAGCCTTTCCTCAGAGAACTGCCAGAGGAGTTAAAGGAAAAGGCAGTGCTCCTCGTAGTAATTCCTCCAGAGTATGAATTCTTGGAGGAAGAAAGCCCGCCGCCATGGATGATAATTCGCAGAGAGGAAACATTATTGCGTGAGAAGTTTGATGACTATCTTTTTGCTTCCGATGCAATCATACTCCATAAGTTCCAGAGCAGATATCGGGCAGTAGTTTCATCTACTGCCTTTCAGGCCATAGGAACAGGCTGTCCCATCCTGGTTCCCGGACAGTCAGACTTTTTCTTTCCTTTTAAGGAAGAAGTGTTGCGCTACGGAGACATCGAGAACCTGAAAAGGATCCTGATTGACCTGGTTGAGGATGGTGAAAAATATACGGCCCTCCAGGCAAGATCAGAGCAGTTTGTGAAGCAGAATTCGCCAGAAAATATAGCCAAGGAGTATATAAAACTATTTCGTTCGCTAATAGGGAAGAGTAGCCGTGCCTGAGAAATACCAAGGGAATCCAATCCTTAAACCAACTCAGGAAAACCTCTGGGAATCAAAATGCGTTTTCAACTGCGTTTCCTTTTATCCTTTTATAATACTTGTTGATTACCCGAAGAGTATCGGAAAAAAAACTTCTTGGGCAGCCGGAGCAAGCTAACACTTAGAATTATATAGGGGGTAAAATGAAGATAGGAATGATGAGCGCTTGGAATCAGGATGCAGGACCTTCCATTCATGCTGAGCTGATTGGTAGAGAGTGGATAAAGATGGGTCATGAGCTCAGAATTTTTTCCTTCTTTAGGACCGATTTTCATGGTACGGCCATCGTAGATAAGGATGAAGACTATGTCGTGCGATGTTTCACTACATCCAGGGCAGAGAGACAATCCCTGGATGCCCGTCCATTTGTAGAGTTCCATTCTGATTTTTTCGTTACCCAAGACCTTACAATGTTACCAATGGATGAACTTGCAAAGATCTTTCATCACCTAAGAAGAAGGGCGAAGACAATAACAGTAATCCATGACCGAGTGCTATCGTCTAATCCATCCTTTTATCAATTTGAATGGAATACAATTGTCTGTAGCGGCAAAAGGTTCGTAGAATTTCTTAAAGAAGCTTTTCCGGAAGAAAAAATTTATGTAATACCTCATCCCTACAATGAGTGGAGAGCTGGCGATAAAATTCAGGCAAGAAAAAAGTTAAATTTGCCCCTCGATAGGAAAATTATTCTGATTTTTGGTCAAAGAGTAAAGGAGTTCATGGAGACACTTCCAGCAATTTCTGATCTTCAACCCGATTATTCAGTTCTCCTTTTGGTGGTTACTCGTAAAGGGATTGAAGAGCTCAGAAAAGGAACAACTTTACCGATTGAAATTAGAGAAGAGAGCCCGGATATAAAAAGGCTTTATGACTATCTTCATGCATCAGATGCAATGATACTTCACCGCAAATCTATAGAAGGGGTTGTCCATTCAAGTACTACTTATCAATGCCTGGGCTCCGGTTGTCCTATTGTTGCATTAAATTCAAACTTTTTCGAGCCATTTAGTGAGGAAATTTTAAAATATGATGACTTAGATGAGCTGAAAAAGTGTTTGACCGACATAATTGAAGAGAAAGAAAGATATAGAACTGCAAAATTAGCAGCAGAAAGAGTTGTTAAGCAAAATTCTCCTAAAAATATAGCAACTAAATTCATTAAACTCTTTGAATCATTATGAGAAGTAGAAAATGTTAAATTAAGGAGCTACTGATAAAGGTATTTGAAGGTGATAAAATTGTTAACCAGACTCTAATTTCGGCTGGGCAGTACACAACTAAGCATTCTCCCGAGAGAATTCCGGTAGGGTTCATAAATTTATTTGATCAACTATTGTTCTAAGGGGTGGAGTGATGTCATCTTTAGATCGCTCAATTAAGGAATTAGGAAACGGTAATGTCACCCGGTTGGCATCAGGGGAGGCCATTTTTAAACTGGATTCTTACCACGGAAATCCCATTGTAAAACCTCAAGATATTGGCCTCACCTGGTATGAGGATGAAAAACTACAAACCGGAGCAATCTTTAATCCAGGCGCTGAAATCTTAGAGGACAAAGTGATTCTTATGCCGCGATGCCATAAAAATTATACAAGAATAAAGTATTTCGACACTAAACTAAATAGAGAAAGATACCGGCCTGACGAGAACTATATTTCAGAAATCTGGCCTTTAATAAGCGAAGATGGTATCGA
>JAUWWP010000033.1 GCA_030616835.1 Deltaproteobacteria bacterium
AAGAAATCAAAAACTGAGGCAGTCCAGTCAGTTCTCGCTAAAAGACTAAAAGACGAAAATATCCATATTGGACCCAGTGATTATGTTCCCTGGCAGAAAGACAATAAAGTATGTTTCTTACGTATGGAGGGAAGAGGGTTTGCCGGAGTGCCTCTGACCCTGGAGCTGCGATTATCAGTTGAGGATTCCCCCAACAGTGCCGGAGTGGCCATTGACGTAATAAGATACTGCCGGCTGGCCCGGGATCGAGGGGAGAGCGGTGCCCTTTTACCCATTTCCGCCTACTGTATGAAGCACCCTCCCCAACAGATGAACGAGACCGAGGCCCGAGCATTAATTGAGGAATTTATCCGCCAGAGTGAGCTCACTTCCGCAACCGCCCGGATTTGGTAAGAAAAGGCCGGGACCCGCTCATAAGGATTTATCCGAGGCATTTCAAGTGCTCTGTTCCCTAAATACCTGCCACTAATCACTCCCTCAAGCTCTCTCCTCTTTATAACAATACGCTTAAGCGATTTGTATAATATGTAGATCGTCCGCCTCAGGCGGATTTCTGGGGTAAACAAGGGAGATCCCTATCTCGTTTCTAATTGCTAAAGATATTAGGTTGTGTTATTTTGATTAAAAAAGACAAAGAATTTGGAGCTTTGATGAGTAATTACCTAAGAATAATTTCAATTCTGGGAGTCCTTATACTCAGTAGTTGTTCTAATAATATGCTTATTGGGGGGTCTCCTCTGGTTTATTCCTTTGATGGAAAGGGGTATCAGCTTGAGGCCGAGGCCTACCCCGGGGCTCAATTTAAAGCCTGGGAAAGAACTGATTACCTAATGCTGGAGCATCTGGTCCCGGTAAAAGGGGAATACCGGTTGAAGATTGTCAGCGAGAGAGAGAAGAATTATGTTAATGAATTGAAACTCCTAATTGTGGATCATCCTGCGGGGACGGAACTCCTTCCGGGAGAGGATGGCCGGCTTCATACCCTGAGCAATCCCGGCGAGCCTCTATCTGCCTTGGATAAGAAACTTAACAGTATTCTGCCCCTAATAAAAAAAAGGGATGATAAAAGCTGGGGAGATTCCTCCAGCCTACTGTCTTTGTTAATGAAAGGCCAGGATTGGGATTGGATAGACCTGAATTTTAAAAGATTCAAAAAATTGCGGCGGGCAAAACTAATCATCGAGGCAGTGAATACTCTCCAGGCCTCTCTGATGGAAAGGAATTATTTAGCTAAAAAGGGATACGGTTCCAGGAAGGGGCTAAAGAAAATGGGGGGTCTTCCCGAGGAACTCCAAGAATTCCAGCAGTGGAAGGAAGAGAACCTGGCTCTCCAGATCAGGCTCTGGAATGGTGATACCTGGGAGATTATGGCAAAAGGCCAGCCTATTGGTTCCCGAGCTGGTAGGAGGTTGGTCTTTCCCCTGGAGATAGGAGGGGTTAGGGGAGAGTGGATCAAGCTCCGACTGAAATCCACTTCCCTGGTCTGGAAGCTTGACAGGATAGCAATTGATTTCTCCCCCCAAAGAAAGGTTGTAGTTAAGGAGGCCAAGCTAATAGATACCCGAAACTCCTCCGGGAACAAGCTTAGTAGGCTTCTACGAAAGAGGGATGATCGATATTATATTGCCAGGGAAGGGGAGAGTGCTGAACTTATTTTTAGGGCAATTCCCAAAACCAAGGGCTACCAGAGATCCTATCTGATAAAGATTGGGGGGTATTATCAGGCTCAATTTCCTGAGCCCGGGGAAAAAATCCTGGACGAGCTTAATCGAGCCCTGAAGAGATTTTTTGGGGAAAAGATTGGTTTATTGTAGCTGCAATTTGGACATAAGGAAAATATTTAGAATTTCCAAGATTTCCCCCAGGGTAAGGCTTCTCTCGCAAAATAATGACCCCGAGTACTTCCCATGAACGGCGGGCTCCCTTTCCCCCTGACCTACGGTCAGGGGCCGGGAAGCCTCGCCTAAAATTAGAAAAATAAAGGTTAGTAGAAAAATTAAGCTTTTGATTTTCTGGTATTTTGCTTTGTTCAGCCTTCCCCTGGGAAAAGTAATTATCTTTATGTCCGAATTACAGTTATCGTAGAGGAAGGAAAGGACTTAAATGTCAAGCTTCGGCACCCTCTACTTAGTATCCACCCCTATTGGCAACCTTGAGGATATCAGCTTAAGGGCGCTACGAATCTTGAGGGATGTTGATATTATTGCCGCTGAGGATACCCGGCATACCAAAAAACTGCTTAGCCATTATCAGATCTCCTCTTCTCTGACCAGCTATTTTGAGCACAATAAATTTCAGAAGGGAGGGTACCTGCTTACAAAATTGAAGCAGGGGAAGGAAGTTGCCCTGGTATCAGATGCCGGGACCCCCGGGGTCTCCGATCCCGGTTACCATCTTATCCAACTGGCCCTGGAAAATTCCATTCGGATAGTTCCTATCCCCGGCTCCTCGGCGGTTATCGCTGCTCTGAGTGTCTCCGGGCTTCCAACCGATAGCTTCATATTCGAAGGTTTTCTCCCGGCTCAGAGAGGGAAGAGGAAGAAATATTTGGAAAAACTAAAGGATGAAAGGAGAACAACAGTTTTCTATGAATCTCCCAAGCGATTGTTGGCTACCCTTAGAGATATAAAGGAGACTGTGGAAGACCGGGATATTGCAGTGTGTCGTGAGCTTACTAAAATTCATGAGGAGGTCCTCAGAGGAACGGTAGATGAAGTAATTGGGGAGCTAAAAGAAAAGAAGATCAGGGGTGAGGTTACCCTGATAGTAGCAGGAAGAAAGAAATCCAGGGCTCGCTCCCAGGATCCTTTACTGGAAGAGATAAAAAGGCATCAGAAGGACTCGGGCCTACCTCTAAAGGAAATCATTGAACTTATTGCGAAACAGAGAGGGATTCCCCGGAAAGAGGTTTATCAGGAAAGCCTGAAATTGCAGAGGGTGAAGTAGGCCGCCTTTTCTTGACAGAAGAGGAAATTTTAAGTATTCATAAAGAGAGAATTAAAATAGGGGGTATCTAATGAAAAGGTTTATTCTTGGATTTATTCTCGGGATTGTAGCCAGTTTTATCTTTGTCTATTTTGGAGGGGGGAGGCAGATCGAGGATCTGGGAAGGAGAACACGACAGGTGGAAGAAAAGATAAAGAATGAAGTAAAGCAGACCATAGAGAAGGCCAGGGAGGTTGGGAACGATACGAAGAAGATTGGTGAATAAATTAGGTAAATCTTAGAGAAGAGATATTTGATCTTCAGAAATCTTGTTTTGAGCCCCGATGGGCATCGGGGTCGAAGGAAAGGAGTATTTATTAAGAGGATTTACGGAACAATCAGCGGGCTAAAAGCCAATCAACAGAAGAAGATTCAAAATATCTATCACCGGAAAATACCCCCCCATATGCTGATCACCGGTGAGCTGGCCAGATATCTTGCCGAGGTTTCGCAGCACATTGCTCGTCAGTTGGGAATACTGGTGAATCGTAAGGGCACGGTTGAATATGTAATCGCTGGCGATGCCAAGAAGATTATCTTGCCAGAACTGGAGCGAATGCGCAGTGGACCTGGCCGGCTCCGGGGTCTGCGTTTCCTTCATACCCACCTTAACGGTGAAGGATTGACACATGATGATCTTACCGACCTGGCCCTGCTCAGACTTGACCTGATTGCTGCTATCGAAGCCCGGTCTGAGGGGACTGCCGGAAGGCTTCACATAGCCCACCTGCTCCCGGAAAATAGCCAGGAAAAGCCGTGGGAAATCCTTCCTCCGATCTGGCTTCATCAACTGGATCTGAATTTTCTGGATCTGGTTAACTCCCTGGAGGAGGAGTTTGCCGGCCAAATCCGGGCGAGAGTGGTTGACCGATCCCGAGAGCGAGCTATCCTGGTAAGTGTCTACACCGGACCAAAATATCTGGCTGAGGATTCAATGGAAGAGTTGAAGGAGTTGGTTAGATCCAGCGGAGTAACCATCCTGGATATAGTCTTTCAACACCGTACTCAAATTCATCCTAAGTACCTTATGGGGAAAGGAAAGCTGGAGGAGTTCGTCATTAGAAGCATGCAGTTGGGTGCTGATGTTATTATCTTCGACCAGAATCTCACTCCAGTCCAGGAGAAGGTCATCTCCGAGAACATCGAGGTTAAGATCGTTGACCGCACCCAGCTTATTCTCGACATATTTGCTCAGCGTGCCCAGAGCCAGGACGGAAAGATCCAGGTGGAGCTTGCGCAGCTACGATACCTTCTTCCCCGATTAGCTACCAAGAATACCGCCATGTCCCGACTCACCGGAGGTATCGGGGCGAGAGGGCCAGGGGAGACCAAGCTCGAGATCAATCGGCGCCGGGTGCGCGACCGAATCGCCACTCTGGAAAAGAAGATCGATGAGCTCAGCAAGAGCCGTGCTCAGCAGCGGGCTAAGAGGAAGGCGGCGGGACTGCCAATCATCTCCATTATTGGCTATACTAATGCCGGTAAGTCCACCCTGCTTAACTCACTGACCGAGAGCAAGGTAGTCACCCGGGACCTGCTCTTTGCTACCCTTGATCCGAGCAGTAGGAGGCTGCGCTTTCCTGAGGAGCGAGAGGTGATCATCACCGATACCGTTGGTTTCATCAAGGATCTTCCTCCGGATTTAATTGCTGCCTTTCGACCCACCCTGGAGGAGCTGAAGGAAGCTAACCTCTTACTTCTGGTTGTGGACATCAGCAGTCCCCGGTGGGAAGATCACATCCGATCGGTTAACCAGATCTTAGCCGGGCTAAAGCTTGACCATATTCCCCGGCTATTAGTGTTCAATAAACAGGATAAGGTTTCCCCGGAGTTGGCAGCCAATATCTGCCGCGGGCACCAGGGTATCTCCATTTCTGCCCTCCAGCAGGAAAGTTTGCCGGCCCTGGTAGAGGCCGTCAGTCATAGAATATGGGGCGGGAAAGGCAATGGATGTTTATCCAATTGAGCATCGGGGTCTTTTCCTGAGCATAATTACTGATTATGATCTCAGTTTTAAGGAACTACACTTACTTCTGGATCGCTTGATGGAGGAAGAGGTCTTCGGTCCGGGAAGGAATGAGCCGGGAGACGGGTGCTTCTATGACCTCGTGATTGATGGCTGGAAATATGTGGTAGATGCCCAGGGTTATGAGGTTGTTATCTACCAGAAGACGCTCGCTGAGAAGGGGAAATCTTAAGCCAGGGTAAGTATCTTTCCTCCCCTCACCCCGGTATGCTCCCCTTCTTCCACAGTTATTTTTCCATTAACAATTACATATTTGATCCCCTGGGGATACCGGTGGGGATCGGCATAGCTCGCCCGGTCCTCTATCTTCTGGGGATCAAAAATAACGATATCCGCAAAGTTTCCCTTCTTAAGCACTCCCCGCTCCTTTATCCGCAGTTTCCGACAGGGATCGAGGGTCATCTTTCTTATTGCCCGACTCCGCTCCAGAAGCCTTTCCTCCCGCACATATTTACTTAAGATCCGGGGAAAGGTGCCGTAAGCCCGGGGATGGGGCCTACCCTGGCTTAATGCTCCGTAGTTAGCCCGGAGAGCGGCGTCACTGCCTACCATACAGTAGGATTTGGTAATTATTCGTTTAAGATTCTCCTCGCACATAGTAAAATAGGTGGCGGTCACCCGACCTTCTTCCTGGTAGAGGAGATCAAGAGTAAAGTCCAGGATTTCCTTACCCTCTGATCTGGCTGCCTGAGAGAGCTTCTGACCTTCGTATTTCTTATTTTCCTCCAAAAGAACCTGGAATATGGCTACGTTGTCCCAATAATCATCAGGGTATTCACGGGAAATATCTTCTTTTACTTTCTCCCTTTCTCCCGGGTTCCTGAGCCTGCTCAGCATCTTTTCCCGGCCGCCCTGAAGCGCCCATTGAGGGAGGATGGAGGTCAAGACGGTGTGGGAGGCCAAATAGGGATAGCAGTCACAATTTACCCTAATCCCTTCCCTTTGTGCCTCTTCAATTAGCTGGAGGACAGTATCAATTTTGTTCCAATTCTCTCTTTCCGAAAGCTTCAGGTGGGAGATCTGGATTGGGATGTTAGCCTCCCTCCCGACCTTTAGGGCTTCCTGGAGCGCCTCGATTACCTCCTTACCCTCGCTCCGCAGATGAAAGGCAAAGATGCCCCCGTATTTCCTTACTGTCTTACCCAGCGTAATTAGCTCCGGCAATCTGGCAAAGCATCCCGGAGGATAGATCAGGCCGGCGGAGATACCGAACGCCCCCTCCTTCATCCCGGCTGCCGCTCCCTGGATCATCTGCTTAAGCTCATCCTCAGTAGGCCTACCATCCTTTCCTCCCATCACCGAACTCCGGAGGTTTCCCTGACCAATTAGTGATCCAAAATTAATCGAGATTCCTTTTTTAGTAAGCTCCTGGTAATATTCTCTTAAGGTTTTCCACTGCGGATCCAGGCCAAAGGCCTTTCGGGAAGACTCTCTCCTTTCCTCAGCGGCTTCTCCCCAGATGGGAGCGGCGGAGGATCCGCAGTTTCCGCCGATCTCCGTAGTCACCCCCTGACGGACCTTACTTTCGGCCTGGGGGTTAATAAGAATGTGGTAATCAGAATGGCCGTGAATATCAATAAATCCCGGACAGACGGCCAAGCCACTGCCATTAATGATCCTCTTTGCCTTCTTAGAAACTTTCTCACTTACTGCCACTATCCTCTTTCCCCTTACTGTTAGGTGTCCCGGAAAACCAGGTCCACCAGTCCCATCATAAATAGTGGCATCTTTTATCAATAGGTCATCCATCTAAGTGGAGCTCCCTTAAAACCCTGTCCTGAGCCTGTCGAGGAATCGGTTGGGTTAAACGGTTGGGGTTGCGCAGCTCGTATCGGTATTAGTATAGTGGTTAACGAAACTTATCCTGAGGAGGCTGGCCTCTCCTTCGAGACGAAGCCTTCGGCTTCTCCTCAGGAAATCGGCCAGCCGTCTCGAAGGGCGAGTAGCGCAACCGAATAACTAATGGGTGTCTGGTCAACTTGTCGAACTATAGTCCTGCTAATCGGATTAGTGTAGAGTCCAAACCACATTAGTGGGGGCTTTGCTTACAAAAATTTCTCCAGAATGGCCTTCTGGAGATGGAGGCGGTTTTCTGCCTGCTCAAAGACTATCGAGTGCTTCCCATCCAGAACCTCATCGGTAATCTCCTCCCCCCGGTGGGCAGGCAGACAGTGCATTACCATAACATTTTGAGGGGCAAAGCTTAAGAGCTCGCGGTTGACCTGAAAGCCCTGGAAGTCCCTGAGCCTCTGTTCACGCTCGGTCTCCTGTCCCATGCTCGTCCAGACATCGGTGCTCAGCACCTCAACATCCTTGACTGCTTCCCGGGGATCATGAAGAATAGTTATTTGAGAATAAGTGATCTTGAGGGCTTCATTAAGGATATTTCTATCGGGCTCATAGCCTGGGGGGCAGGCAATGCTCAGATCGAAGCCCAGCAGGGCTGCTGCCTGAATCCAGGAGTTGGCAATGTTATTTCCATCACCGATGTGGGCGAGCTTCAGTCCCTGGTAAGATCCCCGCCTTTCCACAATGGTATAGATATCACTCAGGATCTGGCAAGGATGAAGCAGGTCGGTAAGCCCGTTCAGCACTGGCACCTCAGCATAGCGGGCCAGTTCCTCCACATCCCTCTGGGAGAAGGTGCGGATCAGAATGCCATCTACATAGCGGGACAGGGTGCGGGCAGTATCGGCAAGTGATTCTCCCCGCCCGAGCTGGATATCCCCGGAGTCCAGAAAAATCGCCTGTCCTCCCAACTGCAACATCCCCACCTCAAAGGAGACCCGGGTTCGGGTGGAGGATTTGGTAAAGATCATGGCCAGGGTCTTTCCTTTTAAGGGCTGATAGGGAACTGCCTGCTTAAGTTTTTCCTTGAGCTTCGAAGTGCGCTCAAGAAGCTCATCAACCTCCTCCCTGGTGAGATCGAGAATAGAAAGCAAATCCCTTTTATTTTTCTGATTTTTTGAAACCATTATCTTTTACCCCTTTAGAAATCCACCTCCGACGGACTAAATCCCCATGTGAGCCCCGTAAGACCCTTGCCCGTTAGACAAATTGTCTAACGGGGTTTGCGAACATAAAACGAGCTTTCGAATCTGGATTTTTCATAATCCCAGCGAAAGTCTCCTTTATCATCCCGACGGGCATAGTAATATCCGACCTCGATCTGGACCCTATTGCGTCCCGGCTTAAATTGATCTCCGATGGCAAGAGGAATTGACTTTGAATCATAAGTAAACTCGTATTTACCTATCTCTTCCTTCAGTTCCCCTTCGGCTGGCTCTGACCCGATCGATTTTGCGGTATCATCAAAATATATTGTCTTTTTCAGCGGTGACAGGAGCTCTACTGTTTTAATGCTCAGGTCTCTGCCCGGACGTTTGACCGTTATCTGAAATTTTACCTGCTCTCCGATCTTACTACTATGGGGATCAATTTTGAATCCTTCCCGAACAAGTACTCGCTTGGGGCAAAAGCCGAAGAGGATGCAGGAGAATAGAAACAAGATACTCACCATCCCCAGTAGCAGATTATGAATTTTCAGTTTTCTGGTCGTTGCTTTTACCTCCTTAATTTCTAAGATACTTTAAAAATCACTTCGAGTCAATACAGGAGTTCCCCCATTTTTTTAGGAAAAGTGAATAGGCGGGGCTCGAAAGCCCCGGCTGTCCAATGTAGGGGCAATTCATGAATTGCCCCTACTTGAAGGATTTTTAAGGAAATTCCTGAAAAAAAACAGTCTGCAATAGCAAGTTAGATCTGGCGGAAGATAATCTCATAAAAGGGAAGAAAATGAATTTCAGTCTGGTTAAATCCTACTTTTTAAATATTCCCCTCTCCCGTGCTATTCCCTGAGGTATAATGATCTTGTCATTTGTAGCTGGTATCTACAATCTCCAATCTAAAATCTACTACTATTGCCTCTGGCAATTAGGCGTTGATAATTCCGACAGAATGGAATAAGATAAAGAAAGCTGGGAGAACAGGTTGATTTAGCAGGGAAGGGGAAGAAAAAAGGGAAGGAGTCGGGCGGTCAGATCTTTGATCTTGACAAATAAGAATAAGGAAGGCTCCCTTCGATTTCGCTTCCTTCGGCTTCGCTCAGGACAAGCAGGGCAGGCAGGCCCGCAATCTTCACTATTGACTAAGTTGTTTTAGAACCAACATCCCATAAATCCGTGTCCAATCAAATTGAAGGAAAAAATCCGATACTCGAAGCATTAAAGACTAACCATCCTATAGATAAAATATTGATTTCAAAAGATATTGGAAGACATTCTACGATTGCAGAAATTCTTCATCTTTCAAAACAAAAGGGCGTTGCTCTTATTTATGTAGAAAAATCCAAGCTTGATAATATAAGCCAAACAAAATCACATCAAGGAATAATTGCTTATGTTCCAGAAAAAGAATATGTAGAAGTTGAAGACATTCTAATTTTGGCAAAGAAGAAAAACGAACCGCCATTTATCATAATATTGGATAGTATAGAAGATCCCCATAATCTGGGAGCAATATTGAGGTCTGCGGAAGCAACAGGAGCTCACGGGATTATTATTCCAAAAAGAAGATCGGTGGGGCTCACCCCTACTGTAGCAAAAACATCAGCCGGAGCTATTGAATATATGTCTGTTGCAAAGGTAGCTAATTTATCAAATGCAATATCAAAGTTAAAAAAGCAAAACATATGGGTTATTGGAATAGAAAGTGAAGGCAAAACATCTTACATAAAATTTGACTTTAAAATGCCTATTGCAATAGTAATTGGTAGTGAAGGCAAAGGTATTTCAAGATTGGTCAAAGAAAACTGTGACGAGCTGCTTTCAATCCCTATGAAAGGGAAGATAACTTCACTAAATGCTTCTATTGCTGCAGCAGTTGTAATGTATGAAGTTTTAAAACAAAGAAGTGGGAATGTAGGCTGAGGTTGGGAAGTGGGTTTGATGTTAGAAGTAGAAGTGTGAAAGATGAACTCGGGACAGATCCTTCGCCTGAGTTCAAGATAAACAGGACAGGATAACAAATCCCCCTCCCCTTAGCCTACTTCGCTGTAAGTGGCTACGAAGGCCAAGTCCCCTCCCACTCCTTCGACCTCGCTCAGGACAGGCAGGGCAGAAATTTGGGCGGTTAAGTTTCGGTTCCTGCGATCAGCCTCTGGATATTCTCCCGGTGGGTGTAGAAGAGCAGGGCTGTGATGATAAGGGAAAAGGTCAGGTAAAGTTTAGTGTGATATAGCAGACCGACGATGATGGGCATTGAGGTTGCTGCTACTAAGGAGCTGAGGGAGGAGATCCTCCAGATAGTAAACCCAATTGCCCATAATCCCAGGGCTAAAAGTGCCGCCAGAGGCGTTAGCGCTAAAAACACCCCCAGGGCAGTAGCAATCCCTTTTCCCCCCTTAAATCTTAAGAAGATGGGATAAAGGTGGCCAAGAAAGGCAGCTAAGGCCACTGTTAGTATCAGAAGCTCAGACACGGCAAGCCATCTTGCCAACAACACCGGGATCAGACCCTTACCCATATCCCCCAAAAGGGTCATTATCCCAAACTTTCGTCCCAGGGCGCGGCTGACATTGGTGGCTCCGATGTTACCGCTTCCTACCTTACGCAGATCAATATCTCCAAAGGCCCGGGCCAGGATTACCCCGGTAGGAATCGAGCCCATCAGGTAGGCAAAAATGATTAGGAACACTGTCATTTGGCAAAAACTCTTTCTTAGTGATATGGTTTAATTATTCTTGGTCAATTACGAATTTATATAGGCAATCAAAAAATTCCAAATTCCAAAATCCAAATAACAAATGAATGACAAATGACTAAATGCCAAAATATTTTTATTTATTTATCATTTGCACTTTGGATTTCATTTGCAATTTGAGCTTTGACATTAGACCTTACTCCTGCCAGGCCTGCTCGATCTTTTCCCGGACAAAGCCGTTCTTTTCCCTTCTTGCCATTTTTTTAATTGAATTCCTTGCCTTCTTCCCTCCGACTCTTCCCAAGGCCTCAACCGCAGTGGCCCGCAGGCTCCAGTCATCGCTGGATAAGAATCCGACTATGACCTCAACCGCTCTCTCGTCTCCTATTTTCCCCAGGGTCTCGATGACCAGGGATTGGGTTAGGAATCCCTTTTTTCTTAGGGCCGAGATTAATGGGTCAACCGTAACCTGCCCAAATTTTACCAGGGCCTCAGAGGCAGGGATGCGGACACTGAAATATTCATCATTTAGGGATCGGAGTAATGTTGGAATGGCCTCTTTATCCCCGATTTTTCCCAGGGCAATAACTACCCGACGCCTGACCCCTTCGTCCGGATCATCACTCAGTTTCATTAGCTGAGGCAGTGCCTCCTGGTATTTCATATTACCCAGGACCTTAGCGGCGATCCTGCGGAGCTCGGCTTTTTCATCATTCAGGAAGCCGACCATGCTCGGAATAGCCCGCTCATCCTCAATCTTTGCCAGGATGTAAGCGGAATCCCTACGGATACGGGGATTCTCACTCTCCAGTGCCTCAAGTAATAAGGGAACTGCCTCCTCACCAATCTCCGTTAAGACATCGATCAAAGCAATCTTTTTAAGAACTTTAATAGTGCCGAGCTGTGCAATCAAAGTGGGGACTGCCTCCTTACCCAAGGCTATCAGTTCTTCTTTGGCTGCTTCCGTCTCTTCCTTACTGGCATCTACCGATGAGGCCTTTTTTAGAAGAGAATCTATTTTTTCTCGTAGCTCTGAGTCCGCCGAAGGCGGACTTAAAAAAAGGAGGCCGGCAACAGCTATTGATACGGTTAATATTTTCGTCTTTTCGCTAACCATTGGGAGTTTGGTGTAGTCCGCCTGAAGGCGGATCGGGTTCAAGCCCCTGCTATTCCCTTCCGCCGTCGTCCCGCGTGAACGCGGGACTATGGCGGACAGGGCTACTCCTTGCTATTCCCTGGAGTAAATGAATTTACAAGTTTTCATCTATTCCAAGTTGCTAAAACCATCAATTCCCACTCCATAGTCGGTTTGGGTCCAGAGAGAATTGTCTTTCCCCTTTCTCGAATAGATATCCTTTCCTCCGCCATCGAGAAAGATACCAATACCCCCGAAGTCCCGGAAGGCCCCAGCAAACCCCAGGTTTTTCTTATCCCGGGAAAGATATCTGTCTTCGCCGGCATAATCCATCAGGATTCCCAGTCCATTAGAGTTCCCAACACCCTGGGAGAGCCGATCCGCAGAGTACTGGTCATTTCCTTCTTTGTCTATAAGGATCCCTACAGCCAGATCATGTCCACATCCCTGGGATACCCCCCAGGTGTGGTAGATATCATCCCCCAGGGCATCTATAAGGATCCCTACTGACAAATGAATCCCTGCCCCCTGAGAGTAGCGTCGGGCTAAATACTTATCGTTGCCTTCCTTATCCAGAAGAATCCCCAGGGCATACCAATAGCTTGAGCCCTGGGAGAAATAGTCCCCGATATAGGTATCATTTCCTTTAAGGTCGGCCAAGAGGCCAATTCCTCCCGAGGCAATAGGCCGCAAACCAAGGCCAAATCCCTGGGAAAGGCTCTGATAATACTGTCTGTTTTCCCGAAAATCGGTATATTTCCCCCCACTATAGTATAGGTCGGTGCCCCCACGATCCAGGAGGAGACCAAAGCCCTGGGTAAACCCAAAGCCTTGAGCGAGCCGGGCTGCCGTATAGTGATCGTTTCCCTTCCGATCCTCAAGGATTCCGATCCCGAAAATCCCGGCACCCTGAACGCCACTGTCCCCTGAGTATTGGTCCTCACCGGCTCGGTCAGAGAGGATTCCTACCCCTACGAGGCCGCACCCCTGAGAGTAATTCTTCGCCAGATATTGATCATCCCCTGAGATGTCCACCAGTATCCCGATGCCAAAGAATCCTGCCCCCTGACGGTGGTTACTGGTGCCGCGATAAAGGTCATTGCCTTTCAAGTCCAAGATAATGGATATGGGAGATCCATCATCCTGGTCCTCGAAGTACTGGTCATTGCCTCCAAGATCGATAATTAATGCTGGCCGTCCCTGGTAAAGGTTATCCCCCACTCCCCCGACAATTACCTTGCCCCAAGGGGTCTCTTCTTCAAGAATCACTCCTTCCGTCTTAAAAGTCATATCCATCAATCCGGGCAGAACCGAGTCCACCCCGGCGGCAACCATTGCTCCTGCGGTAAATAGTCTATTCCAATTCACCTTCTCGGCTAAATTTAGGATCTCCTCGTACTCCTCATCCTCTAATTCATCCTCGGTAATCAAACGGGGGATATTTTCTTTCAAGAACTCAATCTCCTCTCCGGAGAGCGTGGCTAATGATTCCTTTAGCAGAAGGTTAGCTTCTTTCAGAGTTGAGAGTAAGAC
>JAUWWP010000189.1 GCA_030616835.1 Deltaproteobacteria bacterium
TCGGCTCAAGGAGAAGCGTAAAGCAGGACTTTCTCTCCAAAAGGAGGTGACACATTAGTCAAATTATGCCTAAAGTGGGGAATTCTATTCCGGGAAAAGTGGGGAAAACTATTCCGGGATTGACACTTCTCTGAGAGAAGATTTTGTTCAAGGTTTGAGCGATATTGATTTGCTAATAATAAAAAAGTATGCAAAAAATGGTTTAAAAATTGGCTATGATGGAGACACCGAGCTTAATTTTATTTACCGAAATAAAGGTGATTATCTAAGGTTTTTAAAGGATGGCATTCCAGTTGACCTGGCAGCCCTGCTGAACGGAAAGGTTTTGTATGATCGCGGCTTCTTTGCTGGCATTAACAAATCAGAGTTTATGCCTACTCAGTACACAGCAGAGGTGTGGATGCATAGAGCCAGCTGTGTTTTTTCCATGCTTTTGAGAGAATATGTTTCACCCTCATGTGCCCACTGTTTTATGACCGGGCTATATCATTCATCCAGGGATTTTTTAAGGGTACTTTTATTGGAAAAGACAAATCAAATTTTAGAAGGGCAGGAAGTTTTGGAAGAAGCGCAAAGGCATTATCCAGACCGGCATAAAAATTATAAAGCTGTTCTTGGGGCAAGAAAAAATTGGAAGGAGTTTGAAGATAATTATGAAATATTTGTCGAAAGAAGAAGCATAGGCAGGGATGAAAAGGCAAAATTAATTTTAAGTTCTGAGAAAATAGCAAGAGAAGCCTACAGGTCGCGCAATATTGAACTGCCAAAAATCAGGCCCCTCGTTTCTGAATTAAATAAAAGATACGATATTGATCACATTTTATCTATTAATTTACTCTATAAGACTAAGGAATATTATTTTTTACTGAGTCTAAAAAATAAAAAGCTCAAATCGGTATCTTACTCTTTGGATGAAAAGGAATGGTGCTAAATAAAAAAAACATTAAAGGAATATTCACCGCCGACCTGCATGGAAATAAAGTACAGTATGAAAAGTTATTTGATAAAGCCAGGGGGTTTGATTTTGCTGTTATTGGAGGGGATATAGCTCCACCTGGCAGAATAGATGAGCAAAGAAAATTTATTGAAAATGAGCTAATTAGATTAATCGCTGATTTTAAATCCAAATATAAAAATGTTGATATTTACTTAATGCTTGGGAATGATGACTGGTTAGGTAATATGCAGGTTTTGGCCAGAGAAAATAACCGACTGTACAAAATCATTCATAATCAGGTGTATAAGCTTAATGAAGATTTTAACATAGTTGGCTATTCTTACGTACCAATTACACCATTTGCCATAAAGGATTTTGAAAAATTTGATTCAAAGGATGCGCAGTTGCAAAAGGGCGATACTCTACAAGGCTTTAAGAGCTCTGGCTTTGAGCTACTACCATTCAAATTTAATCCAGAGGATAGAGAAGATAACATAGAAAATGATTTCAAAAATATTTTACGCATATCTGAGCCAGCTAAGACAATATATGCAATCCATACACCCCCTTATAATACCAATTTAGATATGGTTTATGCTGCCCTTCACGTTGGCTCTTTAGCGGTAAGAAGATTCATAGAGCAGCAAAGGCCTTATCTGACTTTGCATGGCCATATTCATGAAACCATCGAGGTTTCTGGCCACTTCCGAGATAAAATTAATGGGGTGACTTGTTTAGGTGTTGGAAATTATGCTTATGAAGAGGAGTTGGCTGTTATAACCTTTGATTTGTATGATTTGAATAGCATAAAAAGAGAGGTTTTGTAAGAACTCTCCTATGTTCTCCGAAAGTTTCGGGATGTCGGCCTTTTCCAGGTGGTTATTGCTGGGTCCTGTTGCAGGCAGGAAAAAAACTTGACCTTAATCCAGTATTTGTTAAAATATGCTGCCAACTGAATTGTCCAAAAGCTCTGAAAAAGAAGGGAGAGACACTCATGAAGGAAATTAAGTATATGGTGGCGGCGATTGGTCTGGTAGTGTTCATGGTCACTGCAAATTACTCTTCAGCCGAGCCAACCGGCAAGCATACGAGATTATTTTTAACCAACGAGATTGCGGCCCGTGGCATGCGAGCAGGTGCCGCTGACACCGTCGAGCTGAACTACCAATATTATTACTCTGACTCGGACTCCATATTGTTCCGCAACAACCACTTAGGCTTAGGATTGGCGGAGGGTATAAGTCCCGCGACCAACTCCGTGGGGGCCTTTATCGAGATCGAACCGGTGGCTGTTTTTAGACTTCGCCTTCAGTACGAGTACATCCAGTACTTCGGTGTCCTTGTCGCAATCGTCACTCTTCCCGATAAAGACTCCGATTATTCCGATAAGGTCCTGGACGATATAGATGCCGAGTGGGCTACCGGAAACCACTTCAGCATCCAGCCGACTTTCCAAATACAAATTGAGCGATTCATCGCTCTGAATATGTTGAGCTTTGAGTGGTGGGACATACATAAGGATGATTACTTTTATGAGCCTTCTAACGATACTCTTATGAAGACCAACGAATATTTCTTTATAAACACCGCCATAGCAGGCTTTGAGCTGTGGAAACGTAATGAGGACACCCGGATGATTCTTGGCACCCGCTACACTTACTACCGGGTGGACTCCGCTGATAGGGTACGGAAGCAGCTCGACGGAGTTATGATCTGGATGATGGGTGAGAGGCGCTGGGGAATGGAAAAGCCACTGCTCGTGATGGCGGTCGGAGGATTCCTCGAAGATCGGTATCGGGAGAAGGAGCTCTTCATCGGCGCGGTCTTTACTTTCGAGTACTCGTTACTGCCCCGGCAGCAAAGCAATAGATTGTAGATTACAGATTTCAGATTGTAGATCTAAAATCTATAGTGGATTTGAACCACGAATTACTCAAATTACACGAAACAATTTTCCCTTTTGGGATTCAGCCTTCGTAGCCAGCCTACTTCGCCGAAGTCCCGATGTCCATCGGGACAAAGGCTGAACTACGGCGAAGTAGGCCATCAAGCCCATCGGGTTCGATGAATCGAACCCCTACATTTACGCATTATTTGGTTTAATATATACTGAACCTGGAGGTTGGCAGATGTTTGAAATCATTAAAAAAGAGGTGTTTTCCAAGGAAGTAAAGCTAATTGAGGTGCAGGCCCCGGCTATTGCCGCCAAGGCCCGGCCGGGCCAGTTTGTTGTGCTCAGGATAGCTGAGGAAGGGGAGCGTATCCCCCTCACCATAGCCGACTTCGACCGAGAGAAGGGAAGTATCACCATGGTCTTTCAGGAGGTGGGAAAGTCAACCATGCATCTCGGAACTCTAAAGGAGGGGGACAAGTTAGCCAATCTGATTGGCCCCCTGGGCAACCCGACCGAGCTTGAAGGTTGCAAAAAGGTGCTCTGCGTGGGCGGTGGCATCGGTATCGCTCCCATCTTCCCTATTGTTAGGGGCTTCAAGGAGGCAGGGGCAGAGGTAATATCCATTATTGGCGCCCGGACCAAAGAGCTTTTGATCTTCGAGCAGAGGATGAGAGAGGTTTCGGATAGACTGATAATAACCACCGATGACGGGAGCTATCAGAGAAAGGCCCTGGTTACCGAGCCGCTGAAGGAGATCCTTGAGGAGGATAGCTCTGTCGAGAAGGTCGTTGCCATTGGCCCTCCCATTATGATGAAGTTCGTATGCAAGACCACCTTACCCTTCGGGAAGAAGACTATTGTCAGCCTCAATTCCATCATGGTTGATGCGACCGGAATGTGCGGTGCCTGCCGGGTGGAGGTGGGGGACGAAACCAAGTTCTGCTGTGTGGACGGGCCCGAGTTTGACGGGCACAAGGTGAATTTCGACCTTCTGAACTCCCGGCTGAACATGTATTTAGAAGAAGAAAAGGCCTCCCTGGAGGCGTACAAAAAAGTGGAGGGCAGTTAAGATGTCGGCAGATGAAAAAACAAAAAAGACCCGAGAACGAATGAAGGAGCAATCCCCGGAAGAGCGTATCTGTAACTTCAACGAGGTGCCGTTCGGATACACCCCGGAACAGGCGGTGGAGGAGGCCGGACGCTGTATCCAGTGCAAGAGGCCGCAGTGCGTTGATGGCTGCCCGGTTGAGGTCGATATCCCGGGATTCATATCCCCGATAAAAGAGGGTAAATTCATAGAATCTGCCCGTAAAATCAAGGAGACAAACAGCCTGCCCGCCATCTGCGGGAGGGTCTGCCCTCAGGAGGAGCAGTGCGAGATCCTCTGCGTCCAGGGCAAAAAGGGGGAACCGGTGGCAGTCGGAACCCTGGAGAGGTTTGTCGCAGATTATGAGGCCGAGCAGGGTGAGGTGGAGCTGCCGGAACTTCCTCCCAAGCTCGGCCGAAAGGTTGCCGTTATCGGCGCGGGACCGGCAGGTCTGACCGTGGCCAGCGACCTTATTCTTATAGGATATGATGTTACCCTTTACGAAGCGCTGCACAAACCCGGGGGGGTGCTTGTCTATGGCATACCGGAGTTCAGGCTGCCCAAGGCAATAGTGCAGAGGGAGGTAGATTATATCGGTCGGCTTGGGGTTGAAGTGATCTGCGGTGCGGTGATCGGGAAGACGTTGACGGTTGATGAGATGCTCAATGAGATGGGCTACTCCGCCGTATTCATCGCAACCGGGGCAGGGCTCCCACTTTTTTTCGGCATACCCGGGGAGAACTTAAATAGCGTCTACTCGGCCAATGAATACCTGACCCGGTCAAACCTGATGAAGGCCTATCTCTTTCCCCAGTACGATACCCCGATCAAGAAAGGGAAGCGGGTGGCGGTATTTGGTGGCGGAAATGTGGCCATGGACTCCGCCCGGACGGCACTCAGGCTTGGGGCCGAGGAGGTTTATCTCATTTATCGCCGATCAAGGAAGGAAATGCCCGCCCGGGATGCGGAAATCGAGCATGCCGAGGAGGAAGGAATTAAATTCAATTTTCTCACTAATCCAGTCAGATTTCTTGGCGATGAGAATGGAAACCTAAAGGCTCTGGAGTGCCTGCGAATGGAGCTCGGCGAGCCTGACGATTCAGGGAGGCGACGTCCCATCCCGATCAAGGGATCTGAATTCACCATTGATGTGGATCTCGCCGTGGTAGCCATCGGCGCTGGTCCTAATCCTTTATTGCTCAAGACCATGCCTGATCTGGAGCTGAAACGAAGGGGGTATGTCGTCGCCGATGAGGAGACTGGCAGGACGAGCAAGCGGGGGGTATTTGCTGGGGGTGATATCGTTACCGGCTCGGCCACGGTGATACTTGCCATGGGTGCCGGCCGCAAGGCTGCCCGGGCAATCCACCAGTACTTAGAGTGGGTTAATTGGTAACCGTAACCCCGAGGTAAGCCGCCGGGTATGAGGGAAAGGGGTGATTGAAGAATGAAAGATCCAGAGAATGTGGCAGTTCTGATAACCGCCGGGAGCGATGATGAGGGTCAAAGAATTGCCGATGAGCTGACCAAGCAAAGGAAGGCTGCCTGCGTAAGTATCATTGGTAATATTCACTCACTTTTCTGGTGGGAAGGAAAGATAGATTCTGCCCAGGAAGTGCTCCTGATTGCTAAGACCAAGGCATCGCAACTTAGTGGGCTTATTAAACTGGTTAAGGAGCTGCACGGCTATGATGTTCCGGAGATTATTGCTTTACCTATTGTAGGTGGCAATCAGGATTACTTGGATTGGATAAGCACTGTGCTGGAGGAATAGTGAGGGAGATGAAGATAGAAGTAAAGATTTTAATGGTAATCAAAGGGGAAATCATCAATAGGGATTTAGAGGAAGATCTTGAGGAGGGCAAGTGCCTCAAGGAGCTGCTTAAAAAACTGAATAAATCAGGGATGTTTCCCCGGAGGTTTCTAAGAGCAATGTTAAAGACGAGCAAGTTTGCAATTATTCTCCATAACGGAGATCGAGTAGATATGGCCCAGGTGGAGAACAGGTTGTTAGCTGATGGGGATAAGGTGGCAATACTTTCTCCCATGGGCGGAGGATAAGGAGAAGGGAGTCAGGCTGGATTATGAAAATGAAAAA
>JAUWWP010000043.1 GCA_030616835.1 Deltaproteobacteria bacterium
CTCCCAAAATTTTGAGTTTGTCGTAAGATCTCACCGGGAGATGACCCACGAGATCTGGGAAGATCGGGAGAGGAAGAGGATAAAGGACACAAGTGAGGTATTTAAAAAATTCATCTATGGGCTTAAGCCCATGATCGATGAAGGCAGGCTGGGCTGCGTCCTATTACAATTCCCCTCCTTTTTCTGGCCCAATAGGCAGAATCATGATTATATAATCTCCTGTAAAGTGCATCTGGAAAATATTCCCACCGTGGTGGAATTCAGGAATAGCGCCTGGGTGAGAGAGTCAACCTGGGGATTTCTTAAAGATAATAATCTTGGCTTCTGTGTGGTGGATGAGCCTCCTTTGCCTCGACTCATGCCTTTTGTTCCTAAAGCCACCAGCGAGATATCTTATCTAAGGTTCCACGGGAGAAATAAGAACTGGTTCAAGGCTTCGCGGGAGGTGAGGTATGATTATCTTTACTCAGAAGAGGAGCTCAAGGGATTTCTGCCCGAGATCGAGAAACTCCACCAACAGGCCCAGAAGGGCTACATAATGTTTAATAACTGCCACGCGGGGTCGGCGGTCAGGAATGCCTTGCAGCTTAAGAAAATGATGGATATGTTAGAAGAAGAGCCAAAATTATTTGATCGGTAATGTTTGAAGCTATCTCTCTGGCAAGCGGTTCAAGTGGAAATTCCCTGTTTGTGCGCACAAAGCGGACCCAAATACTGATTGATGCCGGGATTAGCAGCTCGGAGATCGTTCGGAAATTAAAGTATCTCAAGGTAGAGCCTACTAAAATAGATGCCATACTTCTTACCCATGAGCACAGCGACCATGGCAGTGGGATTCCTGGACTGGCAAAGCGTTCAGGGAAACTGAAGGTTATCGCTAATGAGGCAACTTTTGCTGCCCTTAAGGAAAAGCTGGATGGAACTGGGATTGAAAGGAATATCATCCACATAGGTAAGAACTTTCCCATCGGCGACTTAACCCTCAGAGCCTTTAAGATACACCACGATGCCGCTTATCCGGTAGGTATAACCATAAGTTACAAAAGGGCAAGAATTACCTATCTCGTTGACCTGGGCAGGATAAGCAGAGAAAACCAGGAGGAGATCAACCGCTCAGACCTGGTAGTTATTGATTCTAATTACGATCGTCTGAGTTTAATCCGGGGACCATACCCGGAGAAATTGAAAAAAAGAATTGTGAACCATGCCCATCTCTCCAATGAGATTGTTGGTAATCTCATCCTCTCGCATCCCGCAAAAGAGCAGACTGAATTTTGGTTAGCCCATCTTAGCGAAGAAAATAACTCTCCGAAGACTGCCTCCCTCACAATCAACTTCATTCTCAAACACGGGGGGGCGAAGGGCAGAGCAAGTTTTAAGGTTCTTCCCCGAAAAAGGATCGGCCCCTGGTGGAGGGCAAGAATTGAAAGCCAGCCAATGCTCCTGCTTCCCGGGATAAGTATTCCCATTGATCTCTCTCAGTATCGTGATTCCCTGAACCCTGACCAGAGAGCTCTCTTTGATCAGAACCGGCAGAGGGCACAGGAAATTCATTTATTGGATATTGAGCCAATTTACCATTCACCAGACGACGATGGATTGGGGTGGAAAATGTTGGGAGCTGATCGCAATGGGTATGTTGTAGCCAAGGATATTGATATTGTAGGAGTGGCCGGGATTCAGATTGGAGAGAAGATCTGGAGTTGCGAGTGTGGGGACTTTATGTGGCGTTGCCAGAAAAGGGGTATTCCCTGCAAGCACATCATCCGGGTCATCGAATGGCTATCTAATATAGATGCTAATAAGGATAAACAATGAAGGAGGAACTAATCCTTGAACATCTTGAAGCGGTAGCCAGAAGTAAATCTGTCATCATAAGATATGAAAGATTAGAAAATGGGGAACTTAGCATTCGTAGCGGTAGCTGCCGGGTTAAAGGCAGCGAATACATCATTGTGGACAGTAGATTGACATTGAAAGAGAGGATAGAGGTAATTGCCAAAGAGCTCAGGAAAAGGAACTTGGAGGATATCTATATACTTCCGCTTATCAGAGAAATTATTAACCCAAATAATGCGTAAATGTAGGGGCCGACGTCCTGAGCCCCGATGTTCATCGGGGCGACGCCCATCGGGGCGTCTCGAAACCGTGTCCTGCCGTGTTCTGAGCGGAGTCGAAGGAAGTGAAGTCGAAGGGAGCTTGTCGAAGGGCTCAGGACAGGGAACGGGGTATTCTGACATATTTTCATAAATGACATATGAAGATGTGACCCCATGTTACCCATAAAATAATCTACAAATATGTTGACAACTTTATTGTAGATTTGATATAAATAGACTATGCCTTTTACACTTCAACCTGCTATAGGTGAAAATTTTATCGATCGGGAGGAAATCGTTAGGGAAATGGTTGCCACTCTAACCAGTAAAAATATACTAATGGGTTTTGCCCTCGTGGGAAATCGCCGAATGGGGAAAAGTTCTATTTTTCGAGAAGTGTATTCAATATTAAGTGAAGAAAAAAGAATTGTTCCGGTCTATTTTTCCCTATGGAGTTTGTTAGAAAGAACCGTTGAAGAATTCAGCAGAAGTTTAACTTTTTCTATTTTAGAGGCATATAAAAAAAGATTGTCATTAAAGTATCGTTTAAAGGATCTTATAAAAGTTCCCGCTCAAGAGCTATTTGATTTTTTAAGAAAAATTGATGTGCGTATAAAAATTTTAGAAAAATTAGAAATTTCTTTATCAGAAAAGGGTTCCGGCAAAGATATTCCTCATCTTCTCAACGAAACCTTCCTATTGCCAGAAAGATTGGCCGAGGATACTGGGGCAAGATGCGTTATTCTGTTAGATGAGTTTCCAAGCGTTATAGAATTAACGGCCCAAAATGGAAGAATGGTGGGTGAGGCTGTAATACGAAAGATAAGAACAATCCAGGAAAGTTATCGACGAACAACCATTTGTATATCAGGCTCGATTAAGAAGACCATGGAGATGACGGCGCTATCTTCTTCATCACCGTTTTATCGGCAATTTATTGTTAAAAATATCCTCCCTTTTGAAAGAGACAGTGTGCGATTGCTTCTTGAGAAGAATCTCGGAGTAAAGTTATCCCGGGAAGCCATAGATACTGCTCTGAATTTAACCAACGGAATACCTTTTTATTTACAGTTTATTGGACGCGGGCTAATAAGGTATAAGAAAAAAAATATTAACCCAAAAACAATGAAGGAGGTCTTTCAGGAATTACTTAAAGAAGAAGGAAACCTACTATTTAGTGAAGAATTCAATTCCTTAGGTTCCAGGGAAAGACGAGTCTTGTTTGAGATGGCGAACAATAGCTTATCAAGGCTTAACGAAATTGCCAGAGCATCAGGTGAGAGCTTAAATGTCCTTGGCCGATATCTTGAATATTTGATGAAAAAGGGGGTAATTGTAAGAGAATCAAGGGGAAGCTATAGATTTGTCGATCCAGTTTTTGAGGCGTGGATTAAGCAAAGTGTCTGGCCCTAAAGGAAAAAATACGGTCAAACCTACAAAGATGAATGAGATAAGATCCTACATCCGGGACATCGAGAAGAAAAGTGCCGTGGTTACGGTGAGCGCGCTTGTATTAATGACCATCTGGCTCTACCAGGGCCACCCCTCCTTCTTTACGGAGCATTTCGCCAGGCACTTCGGCAGTGACCCATATATCGATTGGTACCAATACCTTTATATGCACCTGACGGCACTGCTCCTCTGGCTCATCATCCCCCTGCTCCTGATCAAGCTGATCTTAAAGGAAAACCTCGGGGAGTGGGGGCTTTGCCTCGGTGATTACCGGTTCGGACTAAAGTTCCTTGCCTTAGCTATAATAATTATGGCCCTTCCTCTTTATCTGAATGCCCGATCTGCTGATTTTCAAGCGGAATACCCCCTGACCAAGCTTGCTGGAAAAAACTCTACCCATTTTCTCCTCTGGGAATTAACCTATCTAATATATTATATTGGTTTTGAGTTCCTCTTCCGGGGCTACATGCTTTTCGGGCTCAAGGATAAATTGGGGCCATTTATGGCGATTATGGCTCAGACTATTCCCTCTACTATAATCCATATAGGAAAACCCGAGGGGGAGACTATCGCCGCCATCCTGGCCGGGATAGTATTAGGGGCGGTGGCACTCAGGACCCGCTCGATTCTATATGTGCTTCTTTTCCACTGGTATGTGGGGATCACCATTGATTACTTCTGCCTTATCAATTCAGGTGCTATGTAAAAGACAAATGTCAAATACCAAAGCTCAAAGTTCAAACAAAGTCCAAAGTTCAAATGACAAAATATATGAATAAATCCTAAGCACCAATATGGTAAAAACCCTAAGCACTAAATTCTAAACTCTAAACAATTTCAAATGGTCAAAATCCAAAACACAAAACCATCCACTGAGCCCAGCCTTTGGCGGGGTTGAAGGGATTGTTTTGAACATTTAATATTTGGATTTAGAATTTGTTTAGGGTTTAGGGTTTTGGATTTAGGATTTCTCAGTTGATATTTGGATTTAATTGTTTACCCACAATAATCCGGGATGAACATAAATGAACACTCTGGTTACCGGGGCTAATGGATTCATTGGCTCAAACCTCTCTCAGGGGCTTTTAGAAAAAGGACATCGGGTTCGGGCCCTTATCCTTACCGGAACGGATGAAAGCACCCTAAAGGATATGGATGTCCAAAAAGTCCATGGGGACATCACTGAGCCTTCCACCCTCCCTCAGGCACTGAAGGGTATTGAAGTGGTCTTCCACCTTGCCGCCCTTGCCAGTGACTGGGGTCCACGGAGGCTTTTCCTCAACGTAAACGCCGGAGGAAGCAGGAATATGGCAGAAATCTCGCTTAAGTGCGGGGTAAGTCGCTTCGTCCAGATGAGCTCCCTGGCAATCCATTCCTTCCGGGGCATAAGCGATGGCGATGAAAATACTCCCCGGGACTGCTTCAAATTCCCGTATGCCATCTCCAAGATCAAGGCGGAGGACTATGTCTTAGCGCTTTCCCGGGATAAAGGCCTGCCGGTGACTATCATCCGTCCCGGGGTATTCCCCTTTGGACCCAATGATATGACCAGCTTCTATCATGTAGCCCGGGCAATGGAAAAGGGTCAATATGGATACATAAACGGCGGGAGGGCAACCCTTTGCCTATCCTATGTTGAGAATTTAGTAGAGGGGATGATTCTCGCTGCCACCCATCCGAAGGGGGTGGGCGAGACCTATGTTATCTCCGATGACATTAGAATTACCTGGAGGGAGCTCTCGGAAAAATTCTGCTCCGAACTTGGGTGCCCCCGTCCCCGGCTGAGTGTCCCCTTCCCTTTGATTTATCCATCTGTAGCCCTATGGGAGGGGACTTATCGAATCCTGGGAACCAAAAACCCTCCAACATTGACCCGCTACCGGGTGTCTCTGGTGGCACGAGACTTTTATTTCTCCAGCCGAAAGGCTAAAGAAGAATTGGGCTATCAGACTAAGGTGACCCTGGAAGAAGGGATAAGGCGGACGGTATCCTGGTACCGGAGGGCGAAGAAAGAGCAGGGGGATTCGTGAAGACTTTTATAACCGGAGCAACCGGACTCGTGGGAGGGAACCTGGTTCGGGCATTAGTGACCAGGGGAGAAGCGGTCAGGGCACTTGTTCGGGAGAAAAGCAATACCGTTGCCCTGAATGGCCTCGAGGTGGAGAGGGTTCAGGAAGATATCCGTGATATAGATTCTCTGGCCAGGGCGCTTAAGGGATGTGATCGGGTTTACCACTGTGCTGCCTCGGTAAGCCAGTGGAGAGGGAATTTGCCCATTTCGAAAGAGATTAATGTTAAGGGGACGATAAATGTGCTGGAGGAATCGCTTAGGGCCGGGGTGGAAAGGGTAGTTTATGTAAGCACCGTGGATACCCTGGGGCTCTCCCGCCGTGAAAGCCCGGCTGATGAGACTGCCTCTCATGAGAGCATGGCAAAATTCCGAAACCCCTATGTGGATACCAAGTATGAGGCCGAGAGGCGTGCCCTGGAATTTGTCAAAAAGGGGTTAAATCTGGTCGTGGTCAATCCCACCTATATGTTTGGAGCCTGGGATGTAAAGCCCAGCTCTGGACTGATGATTCTGGAAGTTGCCCGGGGGATGGCGGTTGGTTACCCCGGTGGGGGGAACAACTTTGTCGATGTTGAGGATGTAGTTCAGGGTATGATCCTTACTATGGAGAAAGGACGGTCGGGAGAGAAATACATCTTGGCCAATCGAGAAGGGAATCTTACCTATCGGGAGATATTTACGCTGATTGCTCGGGTAGTCGGAGTCAAACCTCCCCGATTCCGCATCCCTTACCCAGTAGCATTAATGGGTGGATATATGTCCGATATTTATGGAAAGCTTACCGGTGCCGAACCCCAGATCAATTCCGTCACCGCCAGGCTTGGCTATGCCCCCCATTATTTCAGTCCGGCCAAGGCCATCAAGGAGCTGGGAATACCACAGTCACCAGTGGAAGGAGCCGTGAGAAGGGCTTACGAATGGTTTAAAAAATATGGATATCTTTGAGCTGAAAAAATGGGGACGGAGTAAGAGGGTTCAGGTCTCAACCTGACCCCTTTCCCCCAGAGAGCTTATTTAATCCCGGAGAAATGGTCATGCGAGAGGATGCGGTTTGCCTATTCGGGGCCGGGCTTGACCTTCTGGACGATCCGGAGAGGGTTAGTCTCAAACAGGCTTATGTGGAGGCAACGGCGAAAGGTCATCTTCCCGAAGACCTCCCTCTTGACCCTTATGACGCACTGAGCCCTCATCTGGCTAACCGACTTAATGGCCGTTTAGTCCTGTCCGGCAAGCTTGACCTGGCTGGTTGGCTTACTCCGAGGCCGGGTCGGGAATGGGCGGAGTTTGTCAAGCCAGAATATTACCGGGCCAGCCTTGACCAGAACCTTTGTCAGACAGTTACTGAGGCCTGCCAAGAGTTCATCACCGAAAATATTCTCCCGGCAATGCCGGGCCTGTTGGCAGTGGACCACTCGCTTGCCGGTGCAGCCATTCGCACCATTGCTGAAAAATATGGGGCCGAGGCCATAACCTACATTGTGCTTGACAGCCATTTTGACGGTATTCCCAACCGGCTTCGTTATCCCGCAGGCAAAGCTGGTTTTCCCCTGCCCGATACCTATCACTGCGGCAGCTTCCTTTACTATTTAATTGAAGAAGGGAGCTTAATCGCAGAAAATTTGATTCTGCTCGGTGTTTCCGACCATCCTGGCTCACCTCCTCATCCGGATGCCCTTGCCCGCGTCTACCTTGACTATGCCAAGCAAGGGGTAACCTTTTTTACCAAATCGCAGGTGAGAGACGAGTGGTTTGCCGAACGCTTCCAGGCTCGGCTTGATGCCATCCGCACCCCATTTGTGTATGTCTCGCTGGATGCAGATGTTGGCGCCTGTACCTGCCTCCCGGCGGTTCGGTTTATGGACCGGGTGGGTCTGGAAAAGGAGGAGATCCTCTCGGCAGCGGAGATGATCAGCGGGCAAATTCAAAGCGGGCAGTTCCGCCTGGCGGGATTTGACATTAGCGAAATAGATGTCCATCTCCTTGGTCTTGATAAGGACGATACTACCATTGAGGTCTGCCTCGATTTCATTGAACGATTAATTGGAGGAAGTAATGTTTACCAGGCCAGTTAAGCTTTCAGCCAAACAGCAGGGCACCATCCTCAGACGACTTCAGCAGATTGTTGGCCCGGCAAACGCCACCGCCAACCCGGCGATTCGCTACGGCTATTCGGGCACCAGCATGATCATACCCAAGGCGGTCCCTGACTTTGTGGTCATGCCGAGAAGTGCGGAGGACATTCAGAAGATTTTAGTTCTTGCCCGAAGGCACAAAGTCCCGATCACGCCAGTGGGAAGCGGTAGCCAGGAACCGAGCACCTATCCGTTTTTTGGCGGTATTGTGCTCGATACCATGGCGATGAACCGGATCCTTGAAATCAATACTAACGGCGCTTATGCGGTGGTTGAGATGGGGGTCACCTTCGGCCAGTTGGCCGAGGAGTTGAAAAAGGCGAAATTGCGTCTAACCGTTGGCTCCTTTCCAAGCACTATCTCGGTGCTGGGAAACTACCTGATGACCGCGGCCAACACCCACCGCAGTAGCGGGATCATGGATGATATCCTTGGGCTTGAGGTCGTCCTCGCTGACGGCACCGTTGCCCAGACTGGCTCCAAGGCCTTTGCCGGCACCTACCCCAAGACGGAATGGCATTATCCTTCGAACACCTTTCCTAATGTGAAGAACCTGTTCATCGATGCGGGTGGCACCCTGGGTATTGTTACTAAGGGCGCTCTTCGGATTTACCAGATGAACGAAGCCCAGGCGATGCCGATCTCTGCCTTTGATAGCTACCGCCAGGCACTGGAATATATGAAGCGGCTTTCTCGCGCTAACTTAGTTCAACATATCTGCGCCTGGCACTGGATACTCTACAGCATTATTGACCATCTCGGCCAATACGGAAAAGGTGCACCGGCAGATGGACTCCTCTATGACCCCTGGGAGACCCCGGATGACCGGCCTTACATTCTGGCGGTTCCCTCAATGTCCGGGTATCGAGAGGTGATGGAGGCAAGCGAGCGGGCCGCGAAGCGGCTGACCGAGGAACTGGGAGGACGAATCTACACTGACGAGTGTCATGAGCGCTGGCCGGGTGCGTGGAAGTTCTTTGCTGATCACTACCGCGACCACCAGGTCACCAATCAATTTATGGGCGGATTCGGCGAGGGACTTCCTCTGATGCCGATGGTGATCGCGGACCCGGAGGGAGTGGTCCAGATTGAACACTGGGGGCTTAGATTTCTGCGCCGCTCTTCGCTCAAGCTCGGCCTTTCCTATTACAGCCACAGCCTTGACCAGTGCCGCTCGGTGTTCCTGCGGATGACTACCTTTGTCTCTCCGGAATCCAGTCCCAAAGAGATCGAGCGAGCCACCGCGGTCCGCCAGAAGTATATGGAACATGCATACAAGCGTTACGGGGCGATTCCCGTAAGATACGATTACGGGCATCCTCCGGGAGCTGTGTTAGCTAAGACCGGTGGTCATTCCCGGATGCTGAAAGCAATCAAGCGCTCGCTTGATCCTGAGAATATTCTTAATCCCGGCTACAGTATTTCTATGTACGGGAGGTAATAATGGTTTTATCCCGGGACGCGGATTACGCCCATTATCTTTACACCTGCAACCGATGCCGCTCCTGCACCACTAACCGCGGCCGGGCCAGTGTCATCGTCTGCCCCAGCTATGCCCATCTCGGCTATTTTTCTTATTCTGGCGGCGGCAAAGGGTATGTGGCGCAGGGCATCTTGGAAGGCAAGGTAAAGGCCAGCCCGGAGGTCGCCGAAGTTGCAATGCACTGCCTTCTGTGCCACGCCTGCCAAACAATGTGCCCCCCCGGATTCGAATTGATCACAGTCGTCCGTCAACTACGCGAATGGTTGGTAAGCCGGGGCATTTACGGCTCCTTGGCTCATCGCCAGCTCCTTGACAACCTGCGGAACTGCGGCAATATGTGGGGGCTTGCTCCCTTGAAGCGAATCTCCGCCAAAAAGCTGGGGCTATCTACCCGCCCCAGGAACACCGAAGCCGTCCTCTTCCTTGGCTGCCATTGCGGTTTTAAAAAAAGCTCGCTGGAAAGTGAGCTAAAGATCATCGCCGCCGCCAGGGCAAAGGTGATGGTGCTGGAAGACGAACCCTGCTGTGGGAATCCTGCTCTTGAACTCGGCGATCAGGGCCTTTTCCAAGAGATGGCTGAGAAAACTATTAAGAGGCTGAATGCGTTGGGGGTAGAAAAGGTGGTTACTATCTGTCCCCATTGCACCTCTGCGCTGGTCAACGATTATCTGGAAATAGGTGAGCTTGAGCCAGAGGTTGTGCATTTTAGTGAGTGGTTTTTAGAGCTAATTGATGAGGGCAGACTTAAGCTCGCAAAACAGGCTCCCAAGCTGATTGCTACCTTCCAGGACTCGTGTCATCTCACCCGCTACCTTGAGCGGGGCGATGTAGCCAGAGAGGTACTGCAGCAGATTGGCGGGCTCGAGCTGATTGAGATGAATCGCTCCGGAGATGCAGCTTTTTGCTGTGGTGCGGGAAGCTGGGGTGAGGAGTTAGTGCCGGAGCTATGGCGGTTTACAGTCCGGGAGCGACTTCGGGAGGCGGCGGGAACCGGAGCCTCCGCACTGATCGTTACTTGCCCTTACTGCGAGAGATCGTTTCAAAAGGCACGGCCCAAGAAGATGGAGGTAACTTCGCTGGCTCGGTTAGTTGCCAGCCAGCTCAAAGACTAAATTAAAGGAGGAAACTGATGGCAAGCGAACTTTACCTCAAACTGAAGGATTTTTACGATAACTCGTCTCTCGCCCTGAAAGTCACAAAACCGCTCAAGAAAGGTGCCGTAGCTGAGGTCCAGTTTGAAGGCGATCCCGAGAGCTATGCCCTGCTTAAGGAGAAGGACCATAGCGTGCTCAAGCCAGGCAAGCCTGAGAAGCCCGAAATCTATATGAAGTTCACTGCCGCCGCGGTGGACTATCTTTATGAGCTTCACCAGCAAAAGCAAGATGACATTGAAGAGTGGATGACCCGCTTCAGCGAGTGCATAATAAATCCGACCAAGGAGCGCAAGATCGAGTTTAGAATCTGCACTAATCTGGTTACCGTTGCCCGAATGGGTTACTTTGGGATGATGCGTCTGGGCGGAAAGAGAGCGTTTAGTATAGCTATGAAGCTCGGGATTAAAGTCCCCAAGAAATTTCTCAAATAGGGAGTGGGAGGGATGGGGGTCAAATCTTTAATCTTTACAATCTTTTTTCAATCCTTTCCATGAGTAAAGAGAAGTTCTTATCTTTTGCAAGTTTTTCCTTTAATCTTCTTCTACCTTGACTTACTGTACTATAATCCACTCCCATCATCTCCCCTATCTCTGCTCCCTTAATCCCTCCCATTCTATATAACAACTCCATGGCCATCGCCCTTGTTGCTCCTGACTCCTTAATGATTTCATCAAATCCTTTTCCAGTTTCTTCACATATAGCCTTTATTATCTCCTCCTCTGCCCGGTAACCTAATATCATCTTTACCGACGGAATCTCTCTCACCTCTTTACCTAAATATTTCTCTTTTATCCATTCTATAAATTTATCACTCCCAAGGATACTTTGCCCAACAATCTTTTTCTTTATATCCATACCCTTTGATAAATCATTACAAATAGCCTCCCAGTATGCCCCCCTTGCTTTATTATTATCACCCCCATATGCCTCCAGTATCATGCGGTAATCAATAAAGGAACACCTTTTCGCCTCATTTATATAGCCTAAAAGACTGCTCCATTTATACCTCTTTAAATACCTCCGTTTCTCCGCTAAGGAAGCCCTCCCTATTCGTCTTGTCCGTACTGGATTAAGGTGAATGTATCTGGATAAGACGGCAAGATAGCTCTCTTTATCTACAAGGATACTCTTATATCGCCCCTGATAAAGATGGCCTACTCTTTTGTGTCTCCGGTTATAATGAGAGGTATAGGTAATATTAAACCGCCTCATGAATTCACTAAGATTGGCAAGAGGGGTCTCAAGAAGGAAATGGAAGTGGTTTTCCATTAACACATAGCAATAGAGGA
>JAUWWP010000499.1 GCA_030616835.1 Deltaproteobacteria bacterium
TATTCCGTGATTAAAAATGAGAATCATCGCAATTGCCCTAAATACCTTCAAGGAAACGATCAGGGATAAGATCCTTTATAACCTGCTGATCTTTGCCCTGATAATGATCGGTAGCTCCGTGCTGCTGGAGAGGCTGACCCTGGGAGAGCGGACCAAGATAACGATTGACCTCGGCCTGGCGAGTATCTCCCTTTTCGGGGCTTTGATTGCAGTCTTTATCGGGATCGGTCTGGTATATAAGGAGATCGAAAGAAAAACCATCTATACTATTGTTTCCAAACCAATAGCCCGATATAAATTCATTCTGGGGAAATTTTTCGGCCTGCTCCTCACCCTTTTGGTCAATGTAGCGATTATGTCGGCCGGGTTTATCATTATCCTCTATGCGATGCGTAGCTCCTATCATGTGGGAGTTTCCCTTAATCTTATTGGTATACTGAAGGCAATATTCTTAATCTTTCTGGAATGAGTGCTGCTTACTTCGATTGCCTTATTCTTTTCTACCTTCTCCACCCCCACCCTGAGCGCCATCTTTTCCCTATCTTTCTTTGTAATCGGCCATCTCAGCACAGACCTTAAATTCTTCGGCTCCAAATCCGAGAGCATCTTTGTCCAGAAGCTCAGCAGCTTCGCTTACTATCTACTTCCCAATCTGGAGAATTTTAATATTAAGGCCGAGGCGGCTTATAATCTACCGGTAGAGCCCGCACGCATTGCTCTGGTTACCGGCTACGGAGTTCTTTATACAACGATTATCCTCTTTCTGGCAACGATAATCTTTCAGAGAAGGGACTTTAAATAAGGTCAACTGATACTTCAGGGAATGGCAGGGAGTAGCAAGGAGTAGCAGGGAATAGCAAGGGGTAGCAGGGAATAATTTAGGAAGTTCAAATGTCAAAGCTCAAAATCCAAATGAAATCCAAAGTCCAAATGACAAAATATATGAATAAATCCTAAGCACTAAGTACCAAATACTAAACAATATTAAATGATCAAAACCTGTTCCTGACAGGTTCAGGAATTCAAAATACAAAACCCTGTCCTGAGCTCGTCGAAGGAATTACATCTTTAAGAGACAGAATAGTTTTGAATTTGGCTAATTTAGATTTAGAACTTATTTAGAGTTTAGGATTTGGGATTTAGGATTTATCAAATGATATTTGGATCTAATTGTATTTGCCCACAATAATCCGGGATGAACCCTATTATCGTCTATGTGGCCGCTTTTGTCTTCGGCACTATTGTCGGAAGCTTTCTCAATGTCTGCATTATCCGTCTTCCCCAGTCAAAATCCGTTATCTCTCCCCCCTCTCACTGCCCTCAATGCCAGAGCCCAATCAGGTTTTATGACAACATCCCCATCTTAAGCTACCTTATCCTTCGGGGAAGATGCCGCCAGTGCCAGGCAACCATCTCAGCCCAATACCCGCTCATTGAGCTAATCGGAGGGACATTCTCCCTCGCATTCATGTTAAGATATGGAGTTAGCCTGCAATATTTTATCTATTTTGCCTTCTTTTCGGCTCTGGTGGTGATCGCCTTCATTGACTTGAGACATCAGATAATTCCTGATATAATAAGTCTATCCGGGATTCCAGCAGGCTTCCTTTCCTCCCTGATTCTTCCGCAAATAAGTATTCTGGATTCGGCATTGGGGATTTTAACTGGAGGAGGCTCCCTGTTACTGGTGGCGATCCTCTATCATTTGATTGCCCGAAGGGAGGGTATGGGCGGAGGGGATATTAAGCTGCTGGCGATGATCGGGGCCTTTCTGGGTTGGCAGGGGGCGATCTTTAGCCTGATTATCGGTTCACTTTTTGGCTCGCTTACCGGAATTGCCTTAATGATTGTTGAGAAAAAGGATAGAAAGTTCGCTATCCCCTTTGGACCGTTTCTCTCCCTGGGGGCAATTGTTTATCTCTTCTGGGGAGAGGGGATTATCAGGGGATACTTTATGGTGTTAGGGAGGTAGCAGGGGGATTTCAGAGAAGGGCCTGTAGAGGAATTGGTTGGGTTAAACGGTTTCGGTTGCGCAACTCGTATCGGGATTCGTAAATCGGTTATGGATAAAATCAATAAGCCAATTATTGGGGCGTAAGGGAAACGCAACCTGGGGACGCCTGTCCTGAGCCTGTCGAAGGAAAAGACGAAACGAGCAGCGTAACCGAATAACGAATGACCAATACTTATCCAGAGCCTTGTCGAAAGAACATATCTATATCTTAAATTTTTTAAACAAAACAGATTACGTGTTTTCCCCTGCTATTCCATGAGA
>JAUWWP010000372.1 GCA_030616835.1 Deltaproteobacteria bacterium
GCTTCCTCTGCTCTCTTTTGTTCTAAAAGCAGTTCCAGCCAGACATTGGTATCCACAAGAAACATTAATCCCCCCACCATTCAAGAGCCTTCTTCTGAAGCTCTAAGGAGGTAAACTGGTCACGGAAAAGGGGGACGTTATTGAAATATTGACTTATCATTAATTTCTTAAATAATTACAAAGTGTTATGGAATATTATCTACTTGTCACTCTGTTTTAAATGAACCTCCCTGCAGCAAGCTGCAGGCAAAATAGGGGACAGTCACCTATTCCCTCAGAAAAGAAGAAAAGTAATCCCCCTCACCTCAATCCTCTCCCCGGTGGGGCGAGGAAGTACTAACAGGAGTTTATCGAAGGGCAGGCCGCATCCCTGAGTCCTTCGAGACACCCCGATGGGCATCGGGGCTCCTCAGGACTACGGAAATGGAATAAGGGGGTTAGATCGTTACTTTAAACATAACGAATCCTCTCCTTGAGAGATCCTTCCCTCTCCAGCTTCTCCTTGAAGCGCCTGATACCAAGAGCAACACTCACGACCAAGCCCAAAACCGCAACCCAATGGAGCACCCACGAGAGAGCTAAAGAAATGGGTCTCAGATTTCAGAGAGAATTAATAATATGAGTGATTCGGCAAGAGAGTATGCTTTTCCTCAGGAGTGGGAGGGATATTTGAAGCGGTGGCAAGCTGGAGAAGTTTGGCCATGGATTGATCACTTGAGAACCTGTTTCAGAAAATCACTTGCTTTTAGAATCTGAATACCTTCGTATTGATGTAATTGAAGAAGATGTTGATCTCCCGAGACAATGATTTCCGCGGCGGCTGCTATTGCGGCCTCCAGAAACTTATCATCATCGGGATCATATTTCACAACTTGTACTCTTTTGGAAATCTCTACCCGTTGCCCAATCTTTTGGATCACCCCAACGGCCTCTTCTACCTCTCCCTTAGATAAGCGAAACTTTTTTGCGAGCACCTTTTCAAGTTCGTCCAGTATCTCGTCGGAGATCACCAATTCATAAAGGCCGGCCTCTGCAACGAGTAAGCAACGATAAGGAGTCCCCCGCCAGAACAGAGCGGAAACGAGAACATTGGTATCCAGGACCGCTTTTACCAATTATTCCTCGTGCAGGATCTGGTCAATCAACTCCTCCCGTTCCTCCTCGCTTAAACTGGAAAAATCAAGGCCGCGCTCTTGACAAATTGCTCGTAGTTTCTCCTGATTCCGCTCCACAATTCGGTCAAGTTCTTCAAGATCGCCGATAAGCTTACGCAACACCTTCCGCCTGCCCTGAGGTGAAAGCTGGCTCAAAGCTTCCAGGATCTGCTCCTCATTCAACTGTGGGGACATAATTTTCCTCCTTGAATAGAGATCGGTCATCTGTTGTCTTTAAAGTATACCACATCTGTGCCAAGAGAGTCCATCCTTCCTTCATTCAAGGAATTTGCGTTGTAGCATTTTTTTCTATCCCCCTCCCTTTACCCCGATGGATCCCGATGCCCATCGGGAGGGCAAGTCCCCTCCCACCAGGGGAGGGGAATCTTGTCCTGAACTGTGTCCTGGAAGGTTTTGGGGTCAGAGTTTCAGTTTTTAGTTAACTGGACTTCCCGAAATTTTTTTCAGGCAGAAATAGGGACTTTGTTTACTTGTTGCGTCGTTTTGTCTAATCCCCGCTTCCAACTCCGGATATTTAGAGATCACCTCCTTCCCCCTCAAAACCAAGCGGCTTATTGAACTATGAAGTAGGGGGCAAGGCTCAACAATCAACATTTTTTCTATTCCTTCGACAGGCTCAGGACAGGATCGGCCCCAATAAGGGTGGACACTAAAGAAATCGCAAAGTGAAAAAGCCTACTTCGCCGTAGTTCAGCCGCCGCTTTAGCTCCGGCAAAGGTGGCTGGCTACGAAGGCTGAATGCAAATTGCAAATGATTGAATTGGGATTTGACCCACGAATTTCACGAATTATATGAAGAAATCTTCCCTTTTGGGATTTGAGACATTGGGATTTGATTGATTTGGGATTTGGTCATTCCAGCGTAGAGAACTTGAAGTTTTTTCAGGGCAGGAAACTCCAGTGCAACAAGTAACCAACGTGGTATTTCATCTGACTTCTACCTTCTCGCAACCTTCTTCTATGGCTTTTGACATCAACTCTAAATCATCGGCGAGAATAGCTCCTTCAAATCGCGTGAGACTGGGGGTCGCGTCTACACTCTTGACAGGATAAAATGATAGATGAAGATATAATTGATCCTGCTAATCGCAATAAATAAGTATTGTGTCCCTTAAATTATGAAATTAGAAAAATAAGGAACGCGAAAGGAAAATGAAGGACTTAGAGATTATCTCCCGAGTAGAGGAGAAGGGGATATTAATCTTAAAGATCGCCGGCTTTATTGATGCCAGTAATATTAATCTATTTGAGCGCCAGATGCATGAGCATATGGAGAAGGGATACCGTAAGATCATCTTGGATTGCTCTGAGCTTAAGTACATAAATAGCTCGGCTTTGGGTATCCTCCTGGATGTACACCAGTCAGTTGTTAGACGCCAAGGGGATCTTAAGTTTCTCAATTTACCCCGGAAGATCGGAAAAACATTTGAGATGCTGGGCTTAACCGATTACTTTCAAATATTCTCTGAAAAAGAGAAGGCCATTCAGTCCTTTTCCATTAGAAAATAGGAGGGAGATCGGGGGAGAGCGAGGGTTGCGTCTACACTCTTGACAGGATAGAGGGTGGTTGAGACTTTTTCCTTAGGAAAAATAAAGGGCCTTATTGTCAGTAAGGGACGCGTCTACATCTTGACAGGATAAAATGATAGATGAAGATGTAAGTGATCCTGCTAATTGCAATAAATAAGTATTATATCCCCGGATTTTTGTTGTGGACTTGAAGGGATCGAGACGGCACTGTAAATCGGTTAGCGACCCAATACCTCCGCTGGTGTTTTCCTTCCTCGTTCAGTGCGGTCAAAGTCTGAATCAAAACTGACGAGAGTATATCCATGTTTAGCCGCGGCAACATACTGATAGGCATCATCAAAATCCATCTGAAATTGCCGGAGGGTAATAAGAACCTGCTTAAGGTCTCCGGTGTCGAGACGGATTCTCACAACTCCGGAGTCCTCAATTGTGTCGGTCAAAAAATCATTAAACGCCTCGTCTTTTTTCAGCCGAGTCAGGATGACCCCAATGGAATAGAGAGAGAATTCAGTTATCGCTAAAAGGCTTGCTTCCACATTCAGAAGAAATTGGCGGGCTTCCTCTGCTCTCTTTTGTTCTAAAAGCAGTTCCAGCCAGACATTGGTATCCACAAGAAACATTAATCCCCCCACCATTCAAGAGCCTTCTTCTGAAGCTCTAAGGAGGTAAACTGGTCACGGAA